>JBJTVM010000471.1:0-3568 GCA_046081205.1 Pseudanabaena sp.
TTGAAATTTTATGGCGTTTCATGAAATATGAGTGGATTGAACTAGATGCATATGAAACTTGGGAAAGTTTAGTCTCATATGTTGAAAAAGTTCTGCGAGAGTTTGGATCAAAATATGTAATTAATTTTGCTTAACTACTTACTCATAGGCATCGCCCAACACATCACTCTCGCTATCCTCTAAACGAAAATCAATCTTATTCAAATGCACTAAAATTTTGGCAATTAGCGCATTCTTCGCCTTCGGTGTTTTTCCTAACTTCGTCGAAGTCAAATCCAAATCCTCAAACAAATGATCGAAATCCTCCTCACTCTCCTTCCCCATCGTCGATCGCTCGATGTTATTCAGCACCTGAGTTAGATCTTCCAGAATGAACACCGAACTCTTTTCAAAATCCTCATCCGTCAGCTTATCAATTTCCTCCGTCTGCTTATTGCCCATCGCTCGTTTCGCCAAAGCCCCAAACAACTCCGACGGCTTCAGAAAATAACCTAACCCCGCGATCGACTCCTCTTTAATAGCCTCTAAATATTCCTGCCCCTCTGCTGACGACTCATCAAGCTCTAGAAAATCAATCTTATCCTCCGCCAAAATACCATTAGCAAAAAGATACTGACGCTCCGACAGGTACTTATAAAAAATAAACCCCAAACAATAATCCCGAAACTCATCAGCATTCATCTTGCCCCGTAGCGAGTCGGCAATATTCCAGAGTTGAGTTTCTAATTTTTTCTTTTGTCCGTTTATTCCGTTTTGTCCGTTTGTCATTGATCTTTCGTGCTTAGCGATCGCTAGTACAGCCAAAAAATATTGTCAGATTAGAGTATAGCCTCTAATCAGCGCCTAAACCTCGCATCAACAATCTATTTCCTCAAGGCGATCGCTATTACCATGAGTCGTGATTTTTAGGCGATCGCCTCAACAATCTATCTTTTAAAGACGATCGCTTCTTATGAGTATTTATTTACGATGATGCACTTGCAATTTTGTCCTGAGTTCTTGTGTCGAAATCAATTGCATCATGGCGCTCGTGAAGCTGTTCAGACGGATCACCAGATATTCTGTTAACCATGCGTCCGCGCTTCACGGCTGGTCGCACGATGATGGTGTCAGCCCAACGCTGAACATGAGTATAGTCCTGCACACATAGAAACTCCGCCGCGCCGTAGGCTAGCCCTTTGGCAAGCCATCCGTACCATGGGAACACAGCAATATCAGCGATCGTATAGTTCTCTCCTGCAAGATATTCACTTTTCTCCAGACGACGATCGAGTACGTCAAGCTGGCGCTTCACCTCCATAGCAAAGCGATCGATGGCGTATTCGATCTTGGTCGGTGCATAGACGTAAAAGTGTCCGAAGCCGCCACCCAGATAGGGAGCGCTACCCATCTGCCAAAATAGCCAGTTGAGTGTCTCAGTCCTTCCCGCGATGTCCTTCGGAAGGAATTCGCCGAATTTCTCTGCTAAGTAAAGGAGAATAGAACCAGACTCAAATACACGGATCGGCGTTGTTCCACTGCGGTCTAACAGTGCAGGAATCTTAGAGTTAGGATTGACCTCCACAAAGCCTGAGCCAAACTGATCGCCTTTACCAATGTTGATCAGCCAAGCATCATATTCAGCTTCAGAATGACCAAGTGCAAGTAATTCCTCCAATAGAATTGTAACCTTTACTCCGTTCGGTGTGGCTAGTGAATAGAGTTGGAGTGGATGTTTGCCGACTGGCAGTTCCTTATCGTGTGTAGCTCCAGCTATGGGTCGGTTGATATTTCCCTCGCTGGGCTTGCTCCATGTCCATACTTTCGGCGGAGTGTAGTCAGAGGTGTCTGTCATGTTAGTCTCCAAAATTGATTGATGCCACGTCACGCGGCTGAATAGTAGAAAGCGGCAGTTTCCTGCCCATCGACAAGGCGATCGCTACTCCAAAATATAATAAATCACAAATGCCTTGTTCTTTTGGTAGCGATCGCCAATGTACCAGTAATATGAACCTATATATAAAGATCCTTAATCAACAGAGTCACCCTAATGAAAAAGTATCCTAGAACCCCTCACTTGCCATATAGTCGAACAATTTCAGGAGATGATGCGATCGCTAAAAGGGACTATTTATTAGGGAAAGAAGTTGTAGTTCTAGAGAAAATGGATGGCGAATGTACCGCAATGTATTCCGACTATATTCATGCTCGCTCTCTTGATTCAGCACATCATCCTTCTCGCAGTTGGGTCAAGCAACTACATGCCCAAATAAAGTCACAGATACCTGAAAACATGATTATATATGGCGAGAACCTTTACGCAAAGCACAGTATTCCATACAACAATCTCAACTCTTACTTTATGGTTTTTAACATCCATATCTTTCCATCCCGATGGCTATCTTGGAAGGATGTGAGCAATACAGTTGAATTAGTAGGACTGCATACAGTGCCTTTGCTTTATGAAGGAGTTTGGACAGAGCGATTAGCAGGTGAATTAATAGAGCATGTAGAAGCAAAACAAAGTACAGAAGGTTTTGTAGTTAGGTTAGCAAGCTCTTTTGCAGAGAAAAATTGGGAAGAATCGATAGGTAAATACGTCAGTTCAAATTTTGAAATTAGTTCCGACCATTGGACAAAAAACAGATTAATAGTCAACAAACTAAAAGTATAGAAATTATGCTGTTGAAGGATTCAGTCTTTGGAAAGATTAAGTAGCAAATTAGGAGAACTAGTTGACTTGGCGATCGCTATTGCTGTGAGTAGTGATTTCTAGGCGATTACTCCAACAATCAATCTTCTAAAAGCGATCGCTATTATCTTGAATCGTGATTTATGGTGCGATCGCCTCAATTACCTATCTGCTAAAGATTTTGCTGTAGGTGATCGCATTTTCCAGTAAAGTGTGTTAGCGGTAGTGTAACGCACGAATTTTGAGTATTAGATTTGAACATTAGATAAGGTTCGTTACATTTCATTAACGCACCCTACTGGACTGTTTCATCTATAATGAGGCGATAGATTATTTGGTGTAACCAAGATAAATCATAGTTTTTTTGGTTTTTTTAATGCGCTCAATTAGCTGAAACAGCCCACTACAAGATCAGTAATCGCTCCAAGATACGAGAATATACTGGATTTGCTGTACCCTGATGGTGAGAATAGCGCTCAAATTAATTAACCATCTAAGGGACGTGCGAGAAAATAGAGTACCACACAGTTAACGAAGACTCCGATTTTCAGATTTGCTTTTTTGGTACATCATCAAATCGCAAGTCTCTAAGCCACTACTCTCCATATTCAAAATTACATTCCTTTGACTGAGTTAGCAATATGAAACGCAAAAAAAGCATGAACGAAATCAAAGAAATTCTAGTTAACAAAGGGATAATTACAGATGAATTTGATTATCAAGACCTAGATATGGAGTTGATAAACACTTATAAATATTTTGAAAAAAGATTTGGGTCTTCTGGGTTTGAGGGGTAAATTGTATAGTAGTGATACAACATTTGATAGCGTTATTAGTCTCTAACTATTGCTCAGAGAGACTTTTGGCTACTATCAATTGTGCTTATCCCCATGAACT
>JBJTVM010000472.1:0-3010 GCA_046081205.1 Pseudanabaena sp.
AATTTAGACAAAAACTGCTTGATGGTGGCAGCGATAACAGTATTGATTTTGACACCCTCTGCCAATTTTTAAAGCGGCTAGGCTTCTATAAACTCAAAGAAAATGACACCAATTAAGTATGAATTGATTGTTTATTGGAGCGAAGCCGATGAAGCCTTCATCGTTGAAGTTCCCGAACTTGCAGGCTGCATGGCAGACGGACAAAGCTATACCGAAGCCGTAGCCAACGCCGAAAACATCATTCAAGAATGGCTAGAAACAGCAAAAATGTTAGGTAGAGTGATTCCCAAACCCAAAGGAAAATTGATGTACGCATAACTGATTCGCAAGGGAAATACATCGAAGCCGAACCGATGAGCAAGGAAAAAGTAAAAAGTAGAAAGTAAAAAGTCTGTAAACTCAAGTTTTTCCTATTACCTTTCAACTTTTTCCTTGAAAGACGAACCTCTCTTTCTGCGATCCTTAGCAATTTTCATGCAAGTTCTTGGACAAGATTATCCCCATACCCAAACAGTCATGTTCTCTCTCACGATGTTGTGATTACAAATATCTACAGGCATGAGTTCTGAAACACTACAGCAAATAATTACCGAAAAATCTGATGATATAATCAGATTGCTACGAGAAAACAATTCTGACGACTAATAAAAAGAAAAAACACAAACCCTCACAATCACAAAAACAGCCATGAACACAGCCACTAAAACCATCAAAGTTTATGATGAAATTGTTGACTTCATTGCATCTGGCACAACTCCCCAAGGCGTAATCGACTTCCATCTTTCTGAAGTCGCCCAAGAGCGCTTAGATGATTTAGTTTACAGCGCTAAAAACAATGAACTTACAAAAGAAGATAAACGAGAATTAGAAAAATATTTAGTATTAGAACATATCCTCAGACTCGCTAAAGCTAAAGCCTACAAGTATATCGACACTGGAATTAAAGAAAATGCCTCGATCTTACATTAATGCTGAGTTGCGACGCTTAGTTGCACAACGTGCAGATTATTCGTGTGAATATTGCCTAATTACAGAAGAAACCACGCCATCTTGCCAAGTTGACCACATTATTAGCGTGAAACATGGCGGCGACTCGGCAGCCGAAAATCTTTGCTATGCTTGCCTATTCTGTAACCTGCAAAAAGGTACGGATCTAGGCTCAATTAATTGGCGAAATGGAGAACTTGTCAGATTCTTTAATCCTCGTAGAGATTTATGGAGAGAACATTTTCAACTAGATGGAGCGATAATTCAACCAACTACAGATATCGGCGAAGTCACAGCAAGGATTCTTGATTTTAATAATACAGAGCGTATTTTAGAGCGACAAATACTCATCGAAAATAACAGATATCCATCAACAGCAGCTAAAAAGAAAATTGGCTAATACCAAGGCACAAAATGGCGTAGCCATTTTGTGCCTTAGTATTACATCTTATAGCCCATTGCCAATTAGAAAGAAAGCAGACCAAAAGTAAGGATGATCGAAGGGTTCACCACCGCGAATTAATGCTACTTGTGCTAAACGTAATGACTCCGTAGCGGAAACACCTTTCTTAAGATTGGCATAAAATGCATCCATTAGTTTTTGAGTTCCACCATCATCCACCGTCCATAGAGACGCAATTACGGCTCTTGCGCCAGCATTCTGAAATTGATAGCCCAACCCTAGCACTTCAGTTCCATCACCTAGTTTGCCGCCAATTCCTGTCTCGCAAGCACTCAAAACCACCAAATCTACACCCTTAAGCACCCAAGTCTCAATCTCTCTTAAGGTCAAGCGATCGCCATCTCCAAAGATCAAAAAAGATTCATCTGGTGTACCCGTATTAAATGAACCGTGAGTAGCTAAATGAATGATCGTATGGGAACCTGTCCCCGTTTTAGTTGAGATTTGGTGAAACTTTGATCCACTAGCTCCGTTACGTTCGGAAACGTGCTGGCAATGTTTTTGACTTCTTTTTGGGTAGCTGGAATAGCACCAAAAGAAATCGTCTTACCTAACACATTCACACTATGAGCAGTTGTTGAAGCACCTGCAAATACTTTCGTTTGATTTGTTGCAAGTCGATTAAAGTTTGTTAAGGAACTAGCCGTAATGTTATTGATTTTATATTTTTCAACCAGAAACTGCTTGCCATCATGAAGCGTCGCAATGGGAATATAGCGCAATCGACTATCGGGAGCATAGATGATTGTCTGCACATTTGCTTGTTGCAATTCAGATTCAATGGGAGCGATCAACCATTTATAAAACTGTTGGGAAGTATCTTTAAAATCCAAACTATCAGCATCTCGTAATTCTGATCGAAGTTTATCGACAGCCGCACTAATTTCTCTTTGTCTAACTGGAACTGCACGATTTATGGGTGGAGACAAAGGAGTGATTAATACGATCTCCAGCCTGCTTTCCAATACCAGTGGGTAAATGATCACAGCATTTAACTGCTTGAGTTCTTTTTGGAGGTCAAGGATCGCTTTGAGATTCACATTTTGCTGTTGGATATCGTTATTCAGTTGCGCAGTTAGTTTCTGCACTTCTGCACTATTTAAAAAAGCATTGAATTGGCGGTTAGCTTCCTTCTCTTGGTTGACAAGATAGGTTAATCGTTCCTTTTGCTGAGGAGTGAGCTTATTCTGACTTTCTAGTACTTGTAAATCGGCAAGTTCTCTATTCAAATTGATCATTTGCATTTCTACAGGCTGATACTCCACGCCCTTAGCAGTTTGTTCATTACCACGGACATTTTTGAGGAGGTCATCTGCTTCCTGCACTTTGAGCAGATCAATCACCTGCTGCGCCTCACTCACCCGCTCCTGCTGCAAAAGTAAATCCGCCAGACGACGGTATACTGGCGCAATTGTATCTGCATAAAGTTTTTGCTCCTGACGCGCTAGAGAGTTGAGGTCTTTGCGAATCTCCTCATAAATATTAACGGACTGCTTGAGATAGGCGATCGCCAAAACATTTTGCTTTCGTTCTTTGAGCAGTAAACCAATATGCTGATAG
>JBJTVM010000473.1:0-2326 GCA_046081205.1 Pseudanabaena sp.
GCTGAAACTTACGGCTACGGCCAAAAGGTTCAATCACCTCGACTCTAAAAATCTGCATCGGTCATTTTGGAGAAGCACGGAAATGAAAGTCACGCCAATGAGTTACCCTCACCCGACCAATTTCGGGGTCTGTAATTTCGATATAGCTGTTGTAAAGGAAATTTGAACCTTCAAGATGTTCATCAGTAAATGCGCCCACGCTCAAATCATTCTAGGTATAAACCTCTTAAATCCTTTGAGCTATACGTAACTTTGCCGATCGCGCTCTAGGATTTGCTCTAGTTTCCTCATCGGTAGTGATGATCACTTTTTTGGTTAGCACTTGTAAGCGATCGTCCTCGCGAAAAGTATGTTTAACCATCCGATCTTCCAGACTATGAAAAGTAATTACGGCAATTTTACCGCGATTTTTTAGCCAATTGGGAGCAATGGTTAGCCATTTTTCGAGACTCTCCAATTCCCGATTAACGGCGATTCGCAAAGCTTGAAAAGTTCTAGTAGCAGGATGGATTCTACCGTGACGATAACTGGAGGGAACGCAGGCAGAAATTGCATTAGCGAGTTCCAATGTGGTCTTAAATGGACGCTTCTCGACAATTTGACGGGCAATCCGCCGCGATAGCCTTTCTTCACCTAGTTTAAAAAAGATATCCGCAAGTTCTACTTCTTTATAGTGATTGATGATTTCAGCAGCAGTGAGAGTTTGGCGATTATCCATTCGCATATCGAGATCGCCTGCCTCTCGGAAACTAAATCCCCGCTCAGCAACATCGAACTGAGTCGAACTCACGCCCAAATCCGCCAGAATCCCATCAAATTTCAAATCCGATGGCGGCTGATATTCACAAAAGTTACCACGCCAAAAATTAACCCGATCTGCATAATCCTTGAGGGTGTCACTTGCGGCAGCGATCGCCATTTCATCTCGATCAATCCCTACTAAGCGCACATTCTCTGCGGCTTGCAAAATTAATGCACTATGCCCACCACCGCCCACAGTGCAGTCGAGATATACCCCACCTGCAACAATTTCTAAACCTGCGATTGTAGGTTCGGCAAGCACGGGCACATGATGAAACTGGGCAATCATATTTTTTGAGGTTTGGGTAGATAGCTTATAACAATTCACAAAAGTGTGGCAACACTTCTGTGAATTGTTATAAGCCCTGTAATGGTTTTGAAAGCACAAAATGGCTACTCCATTGTGTGCTTTGGTATTAAGTGGGGCTTTATGTCCCATTTAGGTTTGTAAACTCAGCCGTTCTAATTATAAAAGTCGGTTTTTTGAAAGCCAGCCGTTGGCAGGCTTTCAAAAAACCGATTTTGGCGTTTCCCTAGCCAAAGGCACTGGAAACACCAAAATCGGTTTCATAATGAGAATTGCTATTGAAAAATAAGCACCTTAATCGTTATCAATATGTATCTTGATAATCGCAATAAGGTAACCAAAGTCATTAATATAGTCTACTGTGCTGTTTATTTGCCGAATTTGTCATCATGAAACATACTCTCTCCGTTGTCGTCCAAGATGAGGCAGGCGTGCTGACCCGCATTGCTAGCTTGTTCGCCCGCAGAGGCTTTAATATCGAGAGCCTTGCGGTTGGGACTGCTGAGCAGGATGGATTTACGCGCATTACGATGGTTGTCTCAGGCGACGATCACACGATTGAGCAAATCACTAAGCAGTTGCATAAACTGATTAATGTGATCACAATTCTTGATTTTACCGATATTCCCTGTGTTGAACGCGAGTTGATGCTCGTTAAAGTGAACGCCGCCCCAAATGTGCGCTCAGAAATTATTGAAATATCCCAGATTTTCCGCGCTCGTATTGTTGATGTAGCTGATGATTCCTTAACGATCGAAGTGGTGGGCGACCCTGGAAAGATGGTGGCGATTTTGAAGATGTTAAACAAGTTTGGCATTCGCGAAATTGCTCGTACTGGTAAAGTTTCGCTGACCCGTGAATCAGGTGTAAATACGGAATATCTCAAAGTTTCTAAAAATAGCCTAGGTAGCACGGTCTCTAATTTCTAATTTTTTAGCGATCGCTATTGGTCGTAGTCCTCAGTTATTGCGATTTCCCCATGAGTCCGCACTCATTGGAAATTCAAAAACAACCATAATTAACACCAAAGCCCAAAATGGCTACGCCATTTTGGGCTTTGGTATTAGTCTAGGCGATGTAAGCCGATTCCCACAGGTCACTATTGCTGCTTGAAACTAGAACCCCTCGTTTTCTAAACGGGGGATACAGCCTGTTGAGGCTTTAAGTAGTACAGAAAAAGTTTTGAAAGCAGCGCGAAGCGCTGCTTTCAAAACTTTT
>JBJTVM010000474.1:0-16560 GCA_046081205.1 Pseudanabaena sp.
TTGCATTTTACGTCTTAATTTCTGTAGCCTTTCTCCTTGGAGATAAGTGGTTAGGAAACCAACCCGTACTTTACTAGGCTGCTAAATGCAATGCCGAACTCACGTTTATTTAATTTGCTTGCCTAAGCGATCGGCAAAATAGCAAGGACTAGAAATTATCCATAAATTATTGACTTAAATTGTCAAATAGGTTTAAGCTACACTTGTTCGTTATTGAAAGTAATTCTTCTTAGTGTATTGGCTGCTTTTCAAAAAATCAATGAAAAAAATTTCATGTTTACCTGCTAATCTTGCTGTAGTCGCAGGATTAGTATCCTTAATCGGCTTAACGGCTTGTACAGGAAATAACCCCAACCCTCCATCTCAGCCTAATGCGGCTCAGACATCTGCCCCAACTACAGAACCAGCCAAAGAAACTAAAGCTGCCCCCACTGAAGTTGCAAAGGCTCCGCTTAAGGAAATAACGATCGCCTTTGCAACTCGTCGTGACTCTACAGACTTACAGACCAAAGTTGACAAGGTTGCAGCAATTTTATCTAAAGAGGTTGGTATCCCAGTGAAGGGGATTATCGCTGACGAAACTGCCTCCATAGAGGCGCTCAAAGCTGATCGCGCCAATGTTGTGTTCACTGGTGGTCGTGGAGCCCTGAAAGCAGAACTGCTAGCGGGCTCAAAAATGTACTTAGCCGAGGTACGGGCTGACTATTCAGGTGGCAAGACCTATAACTCAATCTTTGTCGTGCCAGTGGATAGTCCATTAAAAACCTTGGAAGATGGGACTAAAACTCTTGAGCAGTTGCGCGGTAAGCGCATGGCTTTTACATCGCGTTCCTCTGGCTCAGGGTTTATCTTCCCTGTCAGTGAATTGGTGGGGCTGAAGTTTGTGGATGGCCCCGATCGCTTAGAGCAATTCTTCGGCAAAGTTACCTATGGAGATGGTTACAGCAGTGCTTTACAAGCATTGTTGCGGGAACAAGCCGATGTGGCTGTAGTGTCTGAATATGCGTTACTCCCACCTTGGATCACCGAAGAAGAGGGCAAAAAATTGCGGGTACTACATAAAGTTCCTAGTGTGCCAGCCCACGGTATTTCCATAGATGATAGTGTGCCTGCGGATCAGCGCGAAAAATTGATTAACGCATTTTTGAAACTGAATGATGCAGAGAACAAAGATCTATTCCGCAGTCTCTACAACTCAAATGAGTTAGTCAAAGTCGATCACGAGCAACATTTGGCAACTATGCGGACAGCAATTGAGCGGGCTGGCTTGAAATCTTAACCTATTGTTTGCCTAGCGAAGCTAGGCAAACAAAAGATCTTTGACTTCAATAATTAAAATTTTAAAATCATGGAACCAACACCACATAGCGAGTCACCAGCGATCACCTGTCATAACCTTCGCACGGCTTATCAATCCACCTTAAAACGTCCCATCTTGAATGGAATTGACTTGCAAATCAATCATGGTGAGTTTGTGGCTCTGCTGGGGCTAAATGGTGCAGGGAAATCAACACTTTTGCGATCGCTAGTCGGATTAGTTCCTGTCAGTCAAGGCGAGATTCAGATTTGTGGTACGACCGTTCAGCCGCAACTAGTTGATGAAGTTCGGAAGAATGTGGGGTTTCTGGTGCAAGGCGGCGGATTAGTCGATCAACTTTCTTGCTTAGATAATGTCCTATGTGGATGTCTAGGAGATTTGAATACATGGCAGAGTTTGTGGGGCTTTCCTAAACGCGATCGCCGTGTGGCGATGCAGTTACTCCAAAAAATGGGTCTGCAAGAACAGATTTATCAAAAAGCTCGGCAACTCAGTGGTGGCCAACGCCAACGGGTGGCGATCGCTCGTACTTTGATCCAGTCACCACATATTTTGTTAGCTGATGAGCCCACTACAGGATTAGATGTCTCAGGTATCAATCAAGTGATGACGAGCTTACAGGAAATGAATCGGAAAGGGTTAACAGTTGTGGTCGTATTGCATGATCTCGCCCTTGCCGCTCAGTACGCACAGCGAGCGATCGTTCTGCAAGAAGGGCAGGTCTGGTATGATGGGGACTGTCAAAATATGGACAGACATTTTGCCAAGTTGCAAAATCTCTCCCTTGTTCAGTCCGTTAACGCCGCATAATGAAATTTCTTGATCGAATTCGTCCCTATACCTCTAATCGCTATAATGTCTGGGCATTCAGGGTTTTAGTTATCATCGGTCTAGGTTGGGCGTATATTTGGTCATTACAAGGTTTAAAAATTGATCCCAAGTTAATCCAAACCAGTCTGCCTTATATGACAGATTTTCTGTCACGACTTTGGCCGCCTGATTTGAGCATTTTAGATGTGGCGATCAAGGCTTTGATTGAGACTGTACAAATGTCTCTTTGGGGAACGACGATTGGGGCGCTCCTCTCAACTCCACTTGCCCTATTGTCAGCTCAAAATCTTTCGCCACTGTGGATACGCTGGATTGCGAATCTCCTCCAAAATACTGTACGTTCCGTTCCATCGATTATCTTAGGTTTGTTTTTTGTGGCGGCGACGGGTTTAGGTGCGCCTGCAGGAACTTTGGCTTTAGGAATTTATACGATTGGTTATTTAGCTAAGTTCTATCAAGAAGCGATCGAGTCTGTAGATAAGCGATCGCTAGAGTCTTTGCAAGTGGGTCGCGCCTCTTGGTGGCAGATTGCTCAATATGGTGTTATGCCGCAGGTATTACCACTATGTCTCGGCTATACACTCTATATGTTTGAATACAATATCCGTTCTGCCTCAGTTTTAGGTGTAGTCGGTGCGGGGGGGATTGGTTTCGAGCTAGTAAGTTACATTCGTGGGTTTGAATACAATAAGGCCACAACCATGATGTTGGTGCTGCTAGTAGTTGTGACTAGTATCGATGCCATCAGTAGTCAATTAAGGGATAAGTTCAAATCCGATTAAAACTTGATCGCGATCGCTCTTCTTGATCAAAAGAACCAGTTTTTTGTGGCGCGGTGAAGCCAAGCCACAAAAAACTGGTTCTTTATTTTAACGTCAATTCGACGAACGCGCAAAATGGTAAAAATCGCTCAGCGATTTTTACCATTTTGCGCTACTTGCGCCGCGCTTCGCGCGGCGCAATGAATTCGCGTTATTTTAATGGAAAATTCGATAGAACATTCCATTTCTGCTGATCATGGGCTAGTAGAGTTAGATTAATCACTTCAAATTCAAAATCAATCTGGCGATCGCTAAATTCTGCCCAAGCTAGTTCAAAATTCTCAGGTGTTAAATCTTGCAAAGCAACGGTCATATGTGGCACAAAGGGTCTAGAAGCATAGGGATCGTGAATGTCAAGATTATTGGCAAGAGTAGCCGCAATGTCTACATAAAGATTTGGCAGGATTGGATTGGATAGTACATTGAGATAGATAACGCGAGGTGGGAAAGCCGCAAACCCTGATAGGTTGATCGTAAAAGGCGATCGCGTTTTAGCGAATTTTTCTAATTCTATTTGTAATGGCTCTAGGCGATCGCTTGATAATTCAAATGGAGGAATTAGGGTAATGTGAGGTGGAGCCTTGAGATTGGCTTGGGTACTGTAGCGATCGTGAAAATCATATTGAATTTGCCTAACTTCATCTTGTATGGAATCAGGAGGCAACAACGCGATAAAAAATCTTTGGTTCATTACATAACGTGTGACTTTTGATGGGCTATTTTATCATTTCGCACAAAGCAGAATTGAGTAGCGGTGCTATGCACCGCTACTCAATTCTGTTCTAGTACAGTTGGCGGCAGCTATTCCCTTATGCATAAAAAATCGTATTCGTTTTATTTGTAACAAAAATTAAAAAACTAACGATTATGCTCAGTATATACGGATATATTGCGGAGATATCAATGGCTGCTAACAAAAAAGTCGATATTCGCTATCTCACCTCAATCAAAAATGGGATGGCTGAGTTTTATACACCACAGGCAAGCGATGAAACGATGCTTGTGCAGGTAGCAGCAGGGGCGATCGATGATTTGTTTGTGCATCATTTCCAGACCGATCAGCTTTTGGTGGTGCGTGGTAGCTTTGTGTTGGTGGTACTAAGCGATCGCCAATATCAATACATTCCTTTGAGTGAGTACCGTCCTGCGGTGGTGACGATTCCGCCCAATGTGCCACATGCGGCGATTAATCTCAGCGATCAACCTTGTTTGATGGTGAATGCTGTCTTACGTCACGGTGCGCCCTATGCAAAGGATTACCAACCCCGTCGGGTTCCTTTTTCCTATGATCTAGAAGTTGCTCGTAAGGCGATCGCTAATTTAGAACTTCCACTAACTGCTTAAGTCACGGTTGGCAATTTTGGATGTGCTGCGATCGCGTCCACAAAAATCGTGCAGCGACTCTCAGTGGTATTTTTCAAATCACATTAGCCATGATGGTTGTCGTCGATGTGATTCGACGGTTTGTTTGGGAGGGGTCGCCGGAATCAGGCTGGATGATGGCAATGCATAAAAAAACAGTTGGATCTGCTGCTTAATTCAGCCGTTAGCTGTGGAACTGATCGCCTAATCTTAAGATTAAGCAACTCTAGTATAGTTATTCATCTAGATAGTAATATGGTAGAAGAGTATTTATACAACTTACACAGCTATTTATTTACCCCCTCTGGCATGAATTCGAGATCTACTGAGTATGGTGAACACTGTATTATTTCTTGAATGTTCGTGATAAACCACATTTTGGGAAAATTAGAGACATGAGTATACATTGCCGATAGTAATCCCTAACTATGTCTCTGAAAGCCTCATCAAATCATGGTTCTCAGCCTAAGCGCCAACTCCCCTTGCGATCGCTCCTGATCGTCCCATTTGCGCTACAAATCTCCGCAGCAGTAGGGCTGACGGGATACTTATCCTTGCAGAATGGGCAGAAAGCAGTGAATGAACTCGCAACTCAGTTGCGCTATGAAGTCAACAACCGCATTGATCAGCACCTCGATAGTTATATGGCAACGCCTCGCCAGGTGAGCCAAACGGTTGTCGATGCGATCGATCTTAAATTGATTGATCCTGAGAATTTGGAGGATTTGGGACGCTTTTTCTGGAAGCAAATGCAGTTCCATGAAGTAGGTTATATTGCCTTTGGCATGGCAACGGGTGAATATGTCGCTTCCGGTATTTGCATCGAGGAAGATGGCACAACCTGCAACATGACGGGGTTTAGTAACCTCAGTAACATCGTGATTGAAAGAATTTCTCCTCGGATTTATGACAACACCAATGTTTATGCGTATTACGTAGACAGTCAAGGTCAACGAACGGAGGAGCTGACAGACCCTCCAACACCTTACGATTTTCAAAGCGAACTCTGGTACAAATCTCAGGTTGGTAAACCATTATGGACTGCGGTTTTTAATTGGGACTCCCCCCCTATCCATTAGCAATTGCATTTACTCGTCCAGTTTATGATCAAAACAAAAAGTTGATTGGAGCGGTTGCGGTTGAACAACGCCTAGAACTCATTAGTAATTTCCTGCAACGGCTCACAGTCAGTCGATCGGGAAAAACGTTCATTTTAGAGCGCAACGGTTTTTTGATTGCAAGTTCCTGCCCAGAAAAACCCTTCAAAGTCGTGAATGGAAAAGCAGAACAACTCAAGACAGTAGAAGTGCAAGATCCATTGATTCGAGAAACTACAAACCACTTGCAGAAACAGTTTGGCGATTTCTCTAAAATCACGGGAAATCAGCAAATCGACTTCTTACTGAATGGAGAACGCCAGTTTGTTCAGGTAGCAAATTGGCAAGATGAATTAGGTTTGGATTGGCTGGTGGTTGTGGTCGTTCCCGAAGCAGATTTCATGGCACAGATTAATGCTAATACCCGATCAACCATCCTTTTGTGTTTAGGGGCGCTGGTCGTTGCGACAATTCTGGGTATCTATACGTCACGCTGGATCACTCAACCCATCCTCAAGTTACAGCAAGCAAGTGAAGCGATCGCCACTGGGGAACTCGATCGCACCGTCGAAGTCCAGAGTGTCAAAGAATTGGAAGGATTGGCGCGATCGTTTAACCAGATGGCTGCCAAACTGAAAGCTTCTTTCACTACCCTAGAAGAGCGAGTTGCAGAACGAACAGTAGAACTCCAACAGGCAAAAGAAGATGCTGATAATGCCAACCATGCGAAAAGCGAATTCCTAGCCAACATGAGCCACGAACTGCGAACGCCTCTCAATGGGATTCTCGGCTATGCTCAAATTCTTAGTCGGTCAAAAGCCTTACCCGATAAAGAACGCCACGGTATCAATGTGATTCACCAATGCGGCTCTCACTTGCTTACCTTGATCAACGATATTCTCGATCTCTCTAAAATCGAAGCTCGTAAACTAGAACTCTCACCCAAAGCGATTTACTTGCCATCATTTTTACAAGGCGTTGTCGAAATTTGTCGGATTCGAGCTGAGCAAAAAGATATTGCTTTTATCTATGAGCCAGATAGCGACCTGCCGACTGGCATTGCCGCCGACGAAAAGCGGTTGCGCCAAGTCTTGATTAACCTCTTGGGGAATGCGATTAAATTTACCGACCAAGGGAGTGTTACCCTGCGGGTAGAGCGAATTGCCGCAACACCAGAGTCTGTTCAACTCCGCTTGACGATCGCAGATACAGGTGTTGGCATTGCCCCCGACGATGTGACTCGCTTATTCCAGGCTTTTGAACAAGTCGGAGAACAAAAGCGTAAAACAGAAGGAACGGGATTGGGATTGGTCATCAGTCAACAGATTGTGCAGTTGATGGGCGGGCGAATTCAAGTCAAGAGTCAACTTGGCGTTGGTAGCAATTTTTCCTTTGCAGTAGATGTTCCCTTGGCAATCGATTGGCATCAGCAACAAACTGCCGCGATCGGTAATATTATTGGATACGCAGGCGATCGCCGTCATATTTTAGTCATAGACGATCGCTGGGAAAATCGTGCCATCCTCGTCAACTTACTCGAACCCCTTGGCTTCCAAGTAAGCGAAGCACAAAACGGTCAAGAAGGCTTAGAAAAAGCGGCTCAGATCAATCCTGATGTGATCATTACCGATATTGCGATGCCCGTCATGGATGGTTTTGAGTTTCTCCAGCAACTTCGGGCTGATACCCATCTACATCAGCATACGGTCATAGTTTCGTCGGCATCTGTCGCGCAAACTGATCGTCAGATGAGCTTAGATGCGGGTGGAGACGACTTCTTAGCGAAACCTGTCCAAGCGGAGGAATTATTTGACTTGCTGCAACAGTATCTTACCCTCACTTGGATATTTGAAGCTGTAGTGCCGCCAGAACCCTCTGACCCTGTGACTCCAGCAGAGATGGTAATTCCTCAACGGACAGATCTAGAGAACCTCCTGAAGCTGGCTCGGCAAGGCCGACTGACAAAGCTGATGGTCGCCGCAGAAGAAATCCAAACGCAAGATGATCTCTATCGTCCCTTTATCCAGCAGATCTTGCCACTAGCAAAGGCATTCCAAGCTGTCAAGATCATACAATTCATCGAATCTTATCTCTCAAAGGTATTGCCATGACCACTGCACTGACTGGTTTAGTTTTAATTGTGGATGATGCTCCTACAAATCTAGAAGTGATTTCGGAAACCCTAGAGACGGCAGGATTAGAAGTGGCGATCGCACTCAGCGGTGAACAAGCTCTCGAACAACTTCAGTACAGCCAACCCGACTTGATTTTGTTAGATGTGATGATGCCAGGAATTGATGGCTTTGCAGTCTGTCAACGACTCAAGCAATTGCCCGCCACACAGCACATCCCAGTGATCTTCATGACTGCCCTAGCAGATACAGAACATCGCATCAAAGGTTTAGAGATGGGAGCTGTTGATTACATTACTAAACCCTTTCAAGAAAAAGAAGTTTTAGCTCGGGTTAAAACCCAATTACAACTGATGCAACTGACGCACCAACTAGAGAAACAAGTCATCGATCGCACCCAAGAACTCCAGCAAGCCCTCGTCCAACTCCAAGCATCCCAAGTTCAACTGATTCAAAGCGAAAAAATGTCTGCTTTGGGTAATTTAGTTGCAGGTGTGGCTCACGAAATCAACAACCCGCTCAACTTTCTCAAGGGTGGCATCTACAGTGGAAAGGATTATGTACAAGACTTGCTGGCTCATCTGGTGCTCTATCAGCAATATTATCCCAATCCAGTCTCACCAATTCAAGACAATGCTAAAGATATTGATTTGGAATTCCTCATCGAAGACCTTCCTAAATTGCTAGACTCCATGCAAAGAGCCAGCGATCGCATCGAATCGATCAGCACCAGCCTCCGTACCTTTTCCCGTGCCGATACAGAACACAAAGTCAACGCCAATCTACACGACGGGATCGATAGTACCCTGCTGATCTTGAAGTATCGACTCAAAGCTAACGAGCACCGTCCCGATATTGAAGTGCTTCAAGACTACGGCGATCTGCCATTGGTAAAGTGCTTTTTTGGGCAGCTCAACCAAGTGTTTATGAATATTCTGGCAAATGCGATCGATATGTTTGATGAAATGGCAGAACATCAGTCTTTTGACGAGCTAGATGCCCATCCGCAACAAATTAAGATTCGGACAACCGCCAATTCAAATGAGGTTCAGATTCAAATCTGTGACAATGGCAAAGGGATAACAGAGGAAGTGAAGGCGAAGATTTTTGACCATTTGTTTACTACCAAAGGCGTGGGGAAAGGCACTGGATTAGGACTGGCGATCGCGCGTCAGATTGTCGTAGAGAAACATGGTGGAAGTTTGGAAGTTCAGTCAGAGTTAGGCCGAGGCACTGAGTTTTGCATTAGACTGCCGATTATGAGTTGAGTCGCCAATTCTGCATGAAAGTTTGTAGATAGACAACTGATGAGTTCCGAAAAATTATTGGCGATCGCAAAGATTAAATTTTGAAGAAATTCGGCAATATTGGGAAGAACGTAACAAAGAGCGCATTGCCTATATTGCTAAGTTGCCGCCAAAGCCCGAATATGCCTCTGCTTGGCAAAAGCTGCAAGCGCGTAAAGCTAAACAAGCAGCAAAAAAACAACGCTTGTTTAGGACATAGAACTCAAATAAAGGCGGCGCGAAGCGCCGCCTTTATTTCTAGCTATCTCCTGCATTGCTATATGTTTTGGTGTAGGCAAATAATCGTTACAAAAAGTGCAACAGATGATATTCCTAAAATTGAGACGGCTATACTGATGCAAACTTTATGGTTAATCAGTAAAGCTATGCAATCCTTGAAGTTACCTTTGGCGATGCCGCGATCGCTTTCTAGATTGTTCACTTTTGGCATTGCTCCTTTCAGAGATGCCCGTGATTATCAGATTCTATTTCTATCAGTTTTTTTGTTATTAGGAGTTAGCACCCGTGACTGGTCACTGAAACCGATCGCGATCGCGATCACTTTTGTGACTTGTTGGCTAACCCAAGTATGCATGATATCGATATTTCCTCCAGCAACACCGCAAAAAAACGGACAAAAAAATGAACGCTGGTTATCGCTCAAAAGTGCCACAATTACTGCATTGGGCTTAAGTTTATTATTGCGTTCCGATAGTTATGGGGCGATCGTATGTGCATCATTTTTAGCGATCGCCAGCAAATTTATCTTCCGCACCAACGGCAAACATTGGTTCAATCCTGCTAACTTCGGAATCGTCGTTGTTTTGCTGCTCGATAGTTTTGTTTGGGATAACCACGCATGGGTTTCTAACGGACAATGGGGCGAAGACAGCTTATATGCCTTGGTATTTCTTGGTTTAGGCGGCATCGTTCTCAAAAAGGTAGGGCGTTGGGATACGAGCGTCATGTTTTTAGTCGCCTACTCTCTTTTAGAAGGATTGCGAAATCTTTGGCTGGGTTGGACTTGGGATGTCTTAGCCCATCGCCTTACTAGTGGCTCTTTGTTGCTATTTGCCTTATTTATGATTACCGATCCGCGTTCCATTCCCAATGCTAAAGCGGCGCGATTAATCTGGGCTGTGGCGATCGCAGTTTTAGCCTTTATCTTCCGCAATGTTTTCTTTAACTCTGACGCGATGTTTTATGCACTATTTCTGATTTCACCGCTCACCGTTTTATGCGATCGCATCTGGAATGCACCACGCTTCCAATGGCTGCCCAAACGCAATATTGCTTTGGGTTCTGCGATTTAATAAGAAACCAAATTTTTTGTGGCGCGGCGAAGCTGCGCCACAAAAAATCGGTTCTTTTATGAATGAAAGTGCGAAGCGCGCTCATTCGTATCACTGATTTTCAAGGATAGATATATGAAAAAATTTCTGATTTGGATGCGTGTACTCATGAGTACCGCCCTTGCTTGTTTAGTTGTCTTTACCTATTCACCTGCTGTCTTTGCTTTCTGTGGATTCTATGTGTCACAGGCTGATGCTAGCCTCTTTAATAAGGCTTCGCAGGTGGTGATTGCCCGTGATGGTAAGCGCACTGTTTTAACAATGGCAAATGACTATCAAGGCGATGTAAAAGATTTTGCATTGGTTGTGCCAGTACCAGTATTGCTAAAAGAAAAGCAAGTTCGGATTGGTGAGCAAAAGATCATTGATCGCCTTGATTCCTTTAGTGCGCCTCGCCTAGTCGAGTACTTTGATTCCGATCCCTGTGCCAGATATGAAACCTATGATCGGGTTAATCTTGGGGGCATGACCAGAGCAAGTGCAGCCCCAACAACTGAACCAAAAGCGCGTCGTGATAATTACCAAGTTACCATTGAAGCGAAGTTTTCAGTTGGAGAATACGATATTCTCATCCTCAGTGCCAAAGAGTCTGATGGTTTGGAAGCTTGGCTCATTGACAATGATTACAAAATTCCTCAAGGGGCAAAAGAGCTACTTCAGCCCTATATTCGCCAAAACATGAAGTTCTTTGTGGCTAAGGTGAATATTGCTGAACTAAGTAAAACTGGTTCTCAATCACTGCGTCCTCTAATGATGGCTTATGAATCGCCAAAATTCATGTTGCCGATCCGTTTAGGAATGCTTAATGCTAATGGCGATCAGGATTTGCTCGTTTATATTCTCTCACCCAAGGGGCAAGCAGAAGTTGCTAACTATCGCACCATCAAAGTGCCTTCTGATGCAGATATTCCTGTTTATGTGAAGAATGAATTTGGCAATTTCTATAAGTCAATGTTCCAAACTTCCTATAACAAGGAGGGACGCAAAGTTGCATTCTTAGAATATGCATGGGATATGTCAAACTGTGATCCTTGCTCTGCAGAGCCGCTCTCGCAAGATGAACTTCGTAAAGCAGGTGTATTTTGGATTGGTGCGCCCGATTCTATCCAGCCTTCAGGTCGGCGCAGACCAATTCCTCCTAGCAATAACCGAGTCTTTATCACACGCTTGCATATTCGTTATAATCGCGACAAATTCCCTGAGGACTTAACGTTTAAGGAAACTTCAAATCAGGAATTGTTCCAAGGACGTTATGTGTTGCGACATGTGTTTAAAGGTGAGATGAATTGTGATGCAGGCAAAGAATACCAGCGATCGCTACGTCCTCGCTTTGAGAAAGAAGCCCAAACTTTGGCAAGCCTAACAGGCTGGAACATTGCTGACATTCGCCGCAAGATGAATATCTCTAGTTTGCCTGAACCTGTAGAAACTCCCTTCTGGGAAAACATCTGGAAATAATAACCAGCTAATTATACCAAAGCCCAAAATGGCGTAGCCATTTTGGGCTTTCAAAACCCTTACAGGGTTTGTTTTTTAATTCACAGAAGTATGGCGACACTTCTGTGAATTGGTATTACTGATAGTCCTCAATAGGTAGGGATGGGAGGCGCTTTGTACCGCTCATCCTTAGTAAAGATGAGTGGCAGTGCGAAGCACTGCCACTCATCTTTTGGGCTTTTCTAAGCAAAACTTACATTGCTATGTTCTAAGATGTTTAGTAGAATCAGCTACCTTACTCAAAATCTTAAAGGTTATTATTTTGCATAATTCGGGTTCTGCAATTTACAGCGCTTCGCGCTCAAACCCAAACCAAGAAAAATTTTGAAAGTGTTGCTCTGCAACACTTTCAAAATTCTTCTTGTGGTTCGTTTGATCGATAATTGCTGTAATAAAGAACTAAATTTTTTATGGCGCTTCGCCTCACCATAAAAAATCAGTTCCATATTTTCCTGCATGTCGCTTATGCAAAACAAGAAATATCTATGAAAGCCCCAGACTACCCAGAGAATGAAGAGATACGTATAGCAACACTGCGATCGCTAGGCATTCTCGATACAGAATCAGAGGAACGCTTTGATCGCCTAACTAGAATCGCCAAAAGACTATTTGGGGTTCCGACCTCCTTAGTCAGCTTAGTTGATACAAATCGCCAATGGTCTAAATCCTGTCAAGGTTTGAAGGTGAAAGAGATGTCACGCGATATATCATTTTGTGGTCATGCCATTTTAGGCAATGATATTTTCATGATCGGCGACACCTTTGAGGATGAACGCTTTTACGATAATCCTCTGGTTCTGAGTGAACCAAAAATTCGCTTTTATGCAGGAATTCCACTAGTTGTATCTAACGGAATAAAAGTCGGTACACTCTGTTTAATCGATCAAGAACCTCGAATCCTCAGTGATGAAGATCAACAGTTGCTGCGCGATCTTGGTCAAATGGCATCTCAAGAACTATCGTCTGTACAGTTAGCTACAACCGATGAATTGACCCAAATATCTAATCGACGTGGCTTTAGCATATTAGCGCACCATGCAGTGAGCGTATGTAAAAGAATGAATAAACCTGCTGCTCTATTCTTTTTTGATCTAGACTTTTTTAAAGAAATCAATGATCGCTACGGACATGCTGAAGGAGATAATGCGTTGATAAATTTCAGCAAAATCTTAAAAGAAGTTTTTCGGGAATCAGATGTAGTAGGCAGACTGGGCGGAGATGAATTTGTAGCTTTATTGACCAATGTCAATCAGTCTGAAACACAGCTAATTTTGAATCGATTAGAACAGGTATTAAAAGATTTTAATAGCAAGCAAAAGGATCGCGGCTACGATATTGTTTACAGCGTTGGTGTGGTTGGGTTTGATCCAAGTCGCCATCATACAATTAACGATCTTTTAGTAGAAGGAGATCACCTGATGTATGCACAAAAACGTGAAAAGCGCACAAAGAAAGTCATTTCACCGTAGAGGCAATTCGTGAATTTGCCCCTACATTTTGTTCTGCTGCGCCAGTCCTTACAGTTAATTCTTTTTGCGACCTTCTTGATCATAATAATCAGGTTTAACAATCTGCTTAGCTCTAGCGATCGCTAAAGCATTAGATTCCACATTTTCCACAATTGTCGAACCTGCGGCAATATTGACATTCTCACCAATTTGAATTGGTGCAACAAGAACTGAGTTAGATCCTGTCTTACTGCGATCGCCGATTATAGTCTGATGCTTTTTAAATCCGTCATAATTAGCCGTAATTGTACCTGCACCAATGTTTACTTGTGTGCCGAGCGTCGCATCTCCAAGATAGCTAAGATGAGCAGCATTGGTGCGATCGCCGACTTTGGTATTTTTGAGTTCCACAAAGTTCCCAATCCGACATTTTTCACCCACCATTGACTCACCACGAATCCGCGAAAAAGGACCAATGCGACAATTATCCGCGACTTGACTATCTTCGATTACCGAGAATTGCACAGTACAGTTTTCACCAACGATGCTATTTGACAACATACTTGAAGGTCCAATCGTCGTACCTGAACCAACTTTAGTATTACCGCGCAAATGGGAATGCGGCTCGATAATCACATTCGGCGCAAGCTCCACTGAGTCATCAATGGTAATCGTCTCAGGTAACAGCATGGTGACACCCGCACGCATCCATTTTTCTCTCGCCCTTTTTTGCAAGACATCATAGGCATGGGCTAGCTGAATACGATCATTAATTCCTAAACTCTCATCAGGATCTTCTAAGTCACTAGCATAAACAGAATTGAGATAATCAAAAACCTCAGTTAGATAATATTCCTTTTGAGCATTATTGGTGGTCAGCTTTGGTAGAGCTTGAGCTAATTCTTGCCAATCAAAACAATAAACACCCGTGCTAACACGCTGATTGAGAAGTTGTTCAGGATTACAATCGCGATGCTCAATGATGCGTTCGATCTTCATATCGCGATCGCAGAAGACGCGACCATAGCCTGTAGGATTTGGCAAGAGCGCTGTCAATACCGTTGCAGAAGCTTTGTGTTGGCAATGACTATCAATTAAAGCTTGAATTGTTTCTGTTCGCATTAAAGGTGAGTCACCCGTAAGTACAACTAGTTCACCTGCAAAATCTGCTAAAGGTTCCAATAATTGCTGAATTGCATGACCTGTTCCCAATTGTTCCGTTTGCTCAGCAAATTCTAACTGTGGATAATCGGCAAGGGCAGCCCGAACTTGATCGCTACAATAACCAATGATCGCAATACGGCGATCGGCTTTGAGAGTGTCTGTAGCATTGAGAACGCGCTCAACTAACGATTTGCCTCCCAGTGGTTGTAATACTTTAGGTAACGCTGATTTCATCCGCGTTCCTTTACCCGCCGCCAAAACTGCTACTGCTAACATTTTTTTCTCTTTCTCCATTGATAATAACTATTGGGGCTTGGAGACCAAGCCCCTACCTTTACAAAAATATGTAGGGATTTGGTCTCCAAATCCTCTTTTAAAATAGATAGAAAAATCATGAGTGCTATCCATTAGGACGACTCATTTGCTCAAGATCAAGAACTTCGGCTAGCTTCTCCTCTGTCATCAATCCCTTATCCAACACCACTTGACGTAGAGATTTACCTGTTGCTAGAGATTCCTTGGCGACATCAGCAGCATTGAGATAGCCAATATGCGTATTCAGGGCAGTCACCAGTGAGAGGCTACCTTCAGCATAGGCAAGACAGCGATCTTCAACCGCCACGATTCCTCGAATGCACTTAGTCGCAAGGGTATTAATCGCATTACCCAAAATCTCAATACTCTGAATCAAATCATAGGCAATCAAAGGCATCATCACATTCAGTTCCATTTGACCAGCTTGTGCTGCAAAGGCGATCGCTGTGTCATAGCCGATGACTTGATAGCAAACCATATTTGTCATCTCAGCAATTACAGGATTATATTTGCCTGGCATGATCGACGAACCTGGCTGCACTGGAGGTAACTGGATTTCGCGCAAACCCGTCTTGGGACCTGAATCCATTAAGCGTAAATCATTGGCAATTTTGCAAGTATCTTGAGCAAGGTTGCGGATTGCGCCCGACACATTTACAAAGGGAGCCATACTTTGCATTGCTGCCATCAAGTTATTAGCAGGCTTCAGTTCAAATCCTGTAATCTCACTGAGCTTTTCGGCAACGCGATCGCAATATTGCGGATGCGTATTTAGTCCTGTACCTGACGCACTTCCACCTAAGCCCAAGGTTTTTAAATCATTGGCTGCTAGGTGAATGCGTTTAATATGATCGCTAATAATTTGAGCATAGGCTTGAAATTCATCACCAAGTCTGACGGGGACAGCATCCTGTAAATGGGTGCGTCCAGATTTGACGATTCCTGCAAAGGCGATCGCCTTAATGCGTAACTGTTCACTGAGATTTGCTAAGGCTGGGAATAGGACATGATCAAGGGCTAATAATGCTCCAATCCGAATCGCTGTGGGAATTACATCATTAGTAGACTGTCCATAATTCACATGATCGTTAGGATTCACATTTTGGTAATTACCCTTAACGTCGCCCAAAATTTCAAGGGCGCGATTGGCTAATACTTCATTGATATTCATGTGATGTGATGTACCAGCACCTGCCTGATAAACATCAACGACAAACTGATCCCGTAACTGCCCATCTAATACTTCATCAGCCGCCGCCGCGATCGCCATGCCCATTCCGACAGGAATACAACCGAGTTCAGCATTAACTAAAGCTGTAGCTTTTTTGATCAGTAAACAAGCATCCACAAAGGTCGGCAATGGCTTAAGTCCACTAATCTTAAAGTTATTGATCGCTCTTACAGTTTGGATACCATAGTAAACGTCATCGGGCAGGGACATTTCCCCCATGGAGTCGCGTTCGGTTCTAGTCATAGGAATCTGGTGGTCGGCTGTTTTTTTAGATATGCGTTATAGCTTAATGTTAACTTGGCAAGTCGAGATCAAATGCATTTATAGCGTTTTTCAATCAAGCGAGTTACATAGGTCTGTTTCCCCGCGTTTGGTGGGGAAACAAACGTGTAATTCAATCTTACTTTTCTCGTTATCTTCTTATTCCAGCGTAACCGTCAATATGCATACCGTCAGAGTCCCTTTTCTAGCGTTGCATATTGTCATTAAGTCAGACTTATTGCGAATAGATTTGTTTGTGAAACTCTTGTATACAAATCGTTTTAGAGATGCCGTGAAAAGTAAGGTATGCGATCGCTTACTCTGTCTAGCTATTTCCGAGGTGGCGGCTTAGGCTGCACAATAAAATTATAAAGAAACTAATCCGAATAATGTATTATATTGTCGGGCTAACACACCATTTAGGTGATTAGGCAGAATTTTTCTG
>JBJTVM010000475.1:0-15438 GCA_046081205.1 Pseudanabaena sp.
GTTCCTTAAGTTAGTGACGATTTCTCGGAGTCCTCTTAGTTTTAGTGAAGACAAAGCTCTATGCGAATATTTAAGCGATCGCTATCCTAGTCAAGACTATCAGAAGATTCTGTTAGTTTGCTCTTCAGGAGGGCATTTTAAGGGAATGCAAGGACTCAATAAATATTGGCAAACTATTTCACAGCGAACTTGGGTTACCTTTAAAACAGGTACAACTCAAACAGAATTGAGCACTGAAAAAGCTTTTTGGGCTTATAGTCCCACCAATCGAAATATCCCTAACTTTATTCGCAATTTATATCTAGCGATCAATATCTTAAAAAAAGAACGTCCTCAACTAGTTATGTCTACTGGTGCTGGCGTTGCCGTTCCCTTTTTGTTGCTAGCTAAATATTTATTTAAAATCAAGGTGATTTTCATTGAGTCAAAAACCCGCATCCGTGATTTGAGTCTATCAGCAAAATTATTGCGCGCATCGAAAGCTTTGGACTTGTTAATTGTGCGTTCTGAAGAAATTGCTGATCATTATCCTGAAGCTGTATATATTCCTACAAGTAATGAGGATCAATCCTTAAAGTTTGGACTACATGATGTGCAGATTACTAATTTTCATGACACTGTTTTGATCAGCACACCTAAAAAAATATTCAATCCTGAAGCTCGCAAACTAACGGAGGATTTTCAACAGTTATGCCAAGAGGAGGAGGGTTTTCGGAAGATCATCATTGACATGTCAAATACAGAGTTTATAGATAGCTCAGGTGTTGGTGCATTGGTAGCTAATTTAAAAGTTTTGCGACAAACAGATATTCAATCAGGCAAGTCTGAACCAACAGAACTTGAGCTTTGGAGCGTCAATCCTCAAGTGCTATCAATTTTAAAAATGACAAAGCTTGATCGCATTTTTTACATTGAACCATCTACTCGTAGCAATCGGTTGCCGAGGCAAAAAAACGAGAGATCGTCCAACAAATCCCATCTTCTGTTGAGAATCTTACATAAAATTTATGAATTTTTCGTTCGTATTCCTATCCTCTGTGCGATTTCCTATGTGTTGTATTTTTTCTATCCTGCGGTCGAGCTAGATCCTTCTCTCCCAGTGCATCCATCGGTTCGTAGTTTTTCCAAACGACTGATCGATATCTTAGGAGCTTTAGTGGGGTTGAGTTTTACGGCAATTTTGTTTATACCAATTGCGATCGCGATTAAACTGGAGAGCCGTGGACCCGTTCTCTTTAAGCAAAAACGTGCAGGGCTGATGAGCAAGCCCTTTGGAATTTGGAAATTTCGCTCTATGGTCAAAAATGCGGAAATGCTAAAGCAGAAAGTTACCAACGAGATTGCTAATTCCACTGATGGCACACCTAAAAAAAGTGATAGTGGTAAATTTTTTAAAAATAGTAACGATCCGCGCATTACTAAAGTCGGTAAATTTCTGCGAAAAGCCAGCCTAGATGAGTTTCCCCAATTCTGGAATATACTTATGGGCGATATGAGTCTGATTGGCACAAGGCCACCTACCTTTGGGGAAGTCGGGCTATATGAGATAGAAAACGAATATACCGATGAAAAAATGACCGAATGGAGTCGGCTTGATGTCAAACCAGGACTCAGTGGAGTTTGGCAAGTAAGTGGACGCTCTACAGTCAGGAGTTTTGAAGAAGTAATGAACTTTGACCTCACCTATAAGTGCAAATGGAGCCTAAAATATGATCTATGGCTGATTTGGAAAACTATTGCAGTTTTATTTGAAAGGAACAATGGCGCAGTCTAAAATATCACATAGATCTCATAAACAATGCAAAAACAGGTGGTTAAGTTTAGTTTTACCGCCTAATTTGGGACGTTTAATCTTGGCAGTGATGGCAATTGCTGTTGCCAACGTTCAGCCCCTAGCCGCATTACCCCTATCCCCAGGCGATCGCATTCGCATCTTGATTCCCGAAGGGGAATTATTTAACGGCGTATATGAAGTTAATACCAATGGAACTATTTCTATCCCCTATTTAGCGCCTTTACCTGTAGTTGGATTGGATCTGTCAACCATTCAAGACCTCATTCAGATTCAACTGATTGAGAGGAAATACTTTCAACCTCAATTCCTACAAATTTCAGTATTACCCCTAGCGCTTGCACCGATCGCGGTAAATGTGTCGGGGGAAACTTTTCAGCCAGGTCGAGTGCTGATTAATAATCGCAGTGCAGAAGTTCGCGCCCAGCAACTGACCCAATCATCTGGGGACTATGCTCCAGATCGCTTTTTAACTTCAGCGCTGCGGGGAGCAGGGGGCGTAACACCTAATGCCGATATTACCAAAATCAGCATAATTCGCCAAAACAAAAAGCTGACCGTGGATTTGTCAGGGATCTTTACTGGGGAGCCAGTAGAAGATGTGCCATTAATCGCAGGAGATGTGATCATTGTTCCCAAAAGAGACATGATCGATCCGCGAATTGTCCGTCCTTCGCAAATTACTCCCCCTGAGATTGTAGTTTTTCTATCGAATGGTAATGCTACTTCAGCGATTGGGAAGGATGCCTCTAGTTTTCCCTATGGTGCTCGATTTTCACAGGCGATATTTGCGTCCAACTGTGTCGGCGGTACTATAACTACCAACGCGTCACGCCGTGCAGTGTTGGTACGAACTGATCGCCTTTCGGGGGAAACTGTGGCAATTGATCGTTCCGTTGAAGACTTAATCCGCAATTCTAAAGATCAAATCACGAATCCATTCTTAATGCCTCAAGATAGCGTCGCTTGTTATGATTCAACCGTAACTGAAGTTAGAGGGGTTCTAGACTTTGTGGGGGATATTCTCAACCCAATCAAATTGATTCAAGATATTTTTGGCGGGAGTAGTCGATGAGTAAGGAATCTCCTCCCGACGATATTGATTTAACAGAGACTAAGCGATCGCCACGCTTGGGATGGTGGATCTATGTCTTTTTGGGATTAGCTCTGAATGCGATTATCTGGGGAGGAGCTTTGACCTATCTCAAAAGGACAAAGCCCAAATTTGTGAGCAAAATGGCTATTATTCTGCCTGGGGGCAATGTGGGGGCAAATGTAAACTTACCGAGTATCGGTCAAGCTTCTTCTTCGAGTACGGCTGCTTCAGGCAGTTCTTCACTCGATCCCCGTGCTAATTATCAATATATTCTCAATGATGAACCTGTATTAAGTGCGGCGGCTGAATCCTTAAACATCAAGACTTCAGAATTGGGCAAACCTAAAAGTAAATTAATCGATAATACTTCCATTTTGCAGGTGGAAATCGAAGGTCCAAGTGCAAAAGAAGCTCAAGAAAGGGGCTTTGCTATTTACAACACTCTCATGGCAAAGGTGGGAAAACTGCGTGCAGATGAAATTGCGCGGCGAGACGATGGCACACAGGCAACCTTGGATACGGCAAAGATCAAATTGGAGGAGTCCCAAAGAAAGTTAGCCGCCTACAAAAGTCGATCGGGACTGAGTAATAGCGAGCAGGTGAAGGAAGTAGCAGTGAGCTTGGAGCAGTTGCGAAAACAGCGGGCAGAAATGTTGGCTCAAGATATTTTACTTAGCGATCGCCTTCAACAATTATCAAATAACCTCGGCTTAAGCGTTGATGAAGCCAGCGCTGCCTTTACTTTGCAGTCCGATCCCATTTATCAACAAAATCTCAAGGATTTTAGTGAATCATCGGCAAACTTAACGGTTTTAAGTTCTAAATGGGGTGAGAATCATCCTAATGTCATTAGGGAAGTTGCGCGACGAAAGAATTCTGGAAAAGCGATTAGCGATCGCGCCAGTTTTTTATTAAAAAGTCCCTTGAGTTTGCAAGACTTAGCAAGGATCAATTTAAACGTGACGGGGAGTGCGGGCAAAGAAAGTCTATATCGGGATTTGGTGGCTGTCCAAGCAGAGCAGCGTGGCATTGCTGGACAAGCTGAAGAACTGGGTCGCCAAATTGAAAACTTTGATGATCGCTTGCGGGATTTGACCCAAAAGCAATTGGAACTGGATCGCCTCCAACGTGATGCTCAGGTTGCCGAAGCTGTCTTCGCATCTTCCCTCGCCAAAATTGACCTCAGCAAATCAGATATTTTTACCGCCTATCCCTTAGCCCAATTAGTCTCGCCCCCTAGCTTGGCAGATGAACCCGCTTCGCCACAACCAAAACTATTAATGGCTGGCGCGTTTGTGGGTTCTCTCTTTGTATCCACAGGCGTATTTTTATTGTGGAGGCGCAAGTCGAAGGGGCAGAAGCCAAAACAAGAAGTAGAACTTTCTGATGTGACTGAGTTACCAACTTTGCGGGCTATTGCCAATAGCGATCGCAGCAAAACGTCCGTATCAAGAAACAATTGCAGCATTCTCACTGATTTGCGGGCTATTGCCAATAGCGATCGCAGCAAAACGGGTTAGTCAAGATGAATATATTCAAATTTTTGCAAACCCCTGAACATTACAAAATTACACCAGAAAATCCTGAAGAGAAATTGGTGTGGTATTCGATCGTCTGGACTTTCGGAATTTACTTCATCGGTGGTTTATATGTATTGGGTGCGATTTTGCCTTGGCTCCTATTTGGCATATTGTGTTGGCGGTGGTGGCAGCAAGATCCCGATACTCCATTAAAAGAGCGCATTCGCATTCCCATTGGCGTGTGGGTGTGGGTTGGGGGTATGGTATTTATGCAGGTGTCGCTGATCATGGGACATCTGGACTATTACCTAGAAATGGGACAGATTATCAAATCCTCTATTGGTTGGGCGAAGGGATGGGCAATTTTAGCGCTATTTCCGATGGCTGGATGCTTGCCAATTCGGCCAAAACTGTTGTATCGAGCGGCGGCTCTGATTTGTACGATGGTGTTATTGTTCTCTCCCATCTTCATTGCAGCTTACTATGCCAAATTACCCGAAAAATTATTTATCTCACCGCTACAAGCGATCGGTGGCCCTGGCCCCGAATTTTTTGAATTCCGTCTCTATGAAATTGACCCTGGGGACAACAGCCCCCGCTGGCGACTATTTACACCTTGGGCTCCTGCACTCGGATTTGTGGCAAATATTTATTTCTTTATGATCCTGCGCGAACCTTGCAAAAAGTGGAAATACATGGGAATTGCAGGTTGTATCATGATGTGTCAAATTTCCAAGTCCCGATTAGCCCTGCTCTGTTTGCCTGTAGTGTGGATTTTGGTAGAATTCTTATCAAGGGTCTCAAGACCGATCGCCTTGATGATTACGGGTGCGATCGCTAGTACGGGGGGGGTGACTTTACCAATATTAATGGATGGACTAGAAAGCTTTTCCGAACAATTTGCTGCTGCCCGTAAGGATTCCTCACGAGTACGCGCCGCCCTTGGCAGAATTGCGATCTACCGATGGCAGACGGAAGCTCCTATTTGGGGACATGGTATTGTTGAAAATGGTCCTCATTTGGTGGAATATATGCCAATTGGTTCCCATCACACTTGGTATGGATTGCTCTTTGTGAAAGGGATCGTGGGCTTTGCTGCCTTGGCTGTGCCGATGATCTATAGTTTGGGGGGTTTACTGATTAAGTCGCAACGCAATGATACTGCCAAGCTCGGCTTAACGATGTTGTTGGTGATCTTTCTCTATACCTTTGGCGAAAATCTGGAAATTTTAGCCTATCTATTCTGGCCTGGGCTAATCGCGATCGGCATGGGATTTTTGGAACGTCCTAATGAAGATGATCGAGATACGAGGCCAGATTGACCAATGGCAACGATCGCGCAAATAGAAAATCAAAATACTAATTAAAATAAGGAGGAAATTACATAATGACATCATCAATAAATTCTCCAGAAAGAAAACCCAAAATCTTGCATCTACTCAGTGATCGGAATGTAGGCGGCATCAAAAGCACCAGTGGCAGCCTGACTAATTCACGGCTCAAGGAAGAATTTGAATTTCTCTTTCTCACTGAAAGCGAAGCCCTCAAAAATCTATCGACAATCAAACCCGATGTCGTGATTTGGCATGATCCTTGTTCATGGCGATCGCTGTGGCGATTATTAAAACTCAGATTTGCAACTAAGTTACTTATTCATGAGCATCATTATTCTGAAAGCTTTGAACAGTGGAAAGTGCGATCGCCTTGGCGGTTTCATCTGATGCTGCGTTTTGCCTATGGACTTGCCCATAAAGTTGTCACAATTTCTCAAGGACAGCTAAAATGGATGCGATCGCATCGTCTAGTAAATCCAAAGAAACTTGATACTATTAAGCAATGCCGCACTTTAGATGAGTTTCTGACCTTACCACTTAAATCTGTTGACGCAACTCTGATATTGGGAGCCTATGGGCGATTCAATCAGCAAAAGGGATTTGACACTTTATTGCGGGCAATGCCAAAAGTCCCAAATCCTCAAATCCAATTGCTAATCGGCGGTTATGGAGAGCAGGAAGACTTGTTAAAATCCTTAGCTGGTGATGATCCACGTATTCATTTTCTCGGTTCTATTTCTGATGTGCCATCCTTTTTAGAGAAGTGCGATGTGATCATCATTCCTTCAAATTGGGAACCTTGGGGCAATGTCTGTCTAGAATCTAAGGCAGCAGCTAAGACAGTAGTTGTCTCGAAGGTCGATGGACTCGTAGAACAGGTAAATGACTGCGGGTTACTAGTACCTGCTAATAATCCTGAAGCTCTAGCCGCAGCGATTCGTCAAGTTTGTGAGATGCCGCGATCGCAACTAGAAGCATGGGGCTTACAAGGCCGTATGGATGTACAGAATGCTTGGGAAGAGTATATGACGGCATGGGAGGTGCTGCTATCAGATTTATGCAAAAACTAATTCAACCAGTAATTGTCCTTATTCAGAAAAAACTATCAAATCGCTTTGCATGCAACATTGCCTATAGCATGGCATCCATAGGAGGATGATTCCTACCTACAATAATTCAGTTCTGTAGTGTCTGTAGACGGTGCGTGACAGTCCCAAACCTTAGCTATCGCAGGAATTCCATTTGCGTAAGATGAGGGTATAACTAGAAACTAATCAACTATATTTTATGAATGAGATTAATATTAACAACAAGTTACCTCTTGTTTCGGTGATTATTCCAGCCTATAATGCCGAAAAATTCATTGCCGAGACTTTAGAATCGGTTCTATCGCAAATATATCAGCATATTGAAGTTGTCGTTGTGGATGACGGTTCTAAAGATGAAACCTCCACCATTGTGAGACAATTTGCCGCCAGAGATGATCGGGTTAGATTGATTCAACAAGCTAATGCTGGTGTAGCTGCCGCCCGCAATTGTGCTATCCAAAACTCTCAAGGAGATTTTATTGCGCCTCTTGATGCCGACGACATTTGGTATCCACTAAAACTAGATAAACAAGTGCAATGTTTAATGAATTCCGATTCTAACGTTGGCTTAGTTTATTGCTGGTTGGCGCATATTGATGAGGTGGGATCTTTTACAGGTGGAAGTAGTGCAGGCAATCGCCAAGGCAAAGTTCTGATCGATTTGGTATATCGAAATTTTATCGGCAACGGCAGTGTACCGCTAATTCGACGCAGCTGTATTGAGCAAATTAATGGTTACGACAAGTCTTTGCGCGATCGTGACGCTCAAGGCTGTGAAGACTGGGATATTACGCTGCGAGTTGCCGAATACTATGAATTCCGAGTTGTCCCAGAGATTCTAGTCGGTTATCGTCAAACCTTTGGCAGCATGTCGAGTTTAGGAAAAGTTATGGAAAAGTCTTACCATCTGACAGTTGAGTATATCCAAAAAAATCATCCAGAAATACCTCCAATGATTTATCAATGGTCTGAGGCTGAATTCTATTATTATTTAGCTCAAGGAGCCAGACAAAATGGGAATCAGTGGCGAGCATTGGGCTGTATTGGTAAAGCTATAAGGCTTGATCCAGAAACATTCTTAAAGCGAGATTTTTTTATCGGAGTATTCTATTGATCATCCTCAGTCTACCTTTTCAATCGATCGCAACTTTGCTGTGGACACCTAGGTCTTGGTACTACTTTATAAAAAAAAGTTCCACTCAAGCAAAAAGTCCAATCTCTGGATCAATTAACCACAAAAATAAAGTCAGAATCGTCAGGGTGGTGGAGCATCTACGAAAAACGAATGAAAGAATTGGCTGCTCTGGGAATTACTAGCGAGTTACGAAAACCATGATCAGATCTAAAATAATTGCTTTCCTTCAGAATAAACTCGCCAATCGCTTTGTTCGTAATATTGGCTGGCTAGGGTTGTCAGAAGTTATTATTCGCTTCTCCCGCCTCGCTACGACAGTGGTGTTGGCTCGATGGTTGTCCGACTATGACTATGGGCTGGTCGCCTTGGTAATGACCACCAATGAATTTGTGAATGTGTTCACTCGTAATGGCATCTTTGACAAACTAATTCAAGCTAAAGAAGAAGATGTAGAAGAGTTATCGCAGACTGCCTATTATATCAATTGGTTTGTTTGTGGCGGCTTGTTTTTGATTCAATCCCTTGTGGCTTTCCCGATGGCGTGGATTTACAAGGATAGTCAAGTGATTTTGCCAATTTGTGTAATGGGGCTTGTCTATCTGATGTTGCCAATGGGTTTAATTCAAGCAGCGCGATTGCAGCGCGAAAATCGCCTCCATGTCTCCGCTTTTGCAAATGCCGTACAGGTTTCCACTGATAACATTTTGACTATGATTCTAGCTTGGCAAGGTTTTGGCATGTGGGCGATCATTTTGCCTAAGGTCATAGTTGCGCCGATATGGGTAATTGTGCATCGCTCTAATCATCCTTGGAGATCGACCAAATCCTTCACGCTTCATCGCTGGCAAGAGATTATCCATTTTGGGCGCAGTATTCTCGGCGTACAGATGCTAGCAACATTGCGAAATAACCTCGATTATTTAATCGCGGGACATTTTTTAGGTATTAAAGCGCTTGGCTTATATTATTTTGCTTTTAATGCAGGACTAGGTATTAGCCTCAGCTTTATTATAGCCGTTGATGCAGCTCTCTATCCGCACCTTTGTGACGCTAGAGACAGCCCAGACCAATTCCGCGATCGCTATCTCCACAGTTTTACAACAATTACTAAAGTAATTGTCCCAATTGTCTTAGCACAGGCTTTACTCGCCCCAATTTATGTGCCCTTGGTCTTCGGACAAAAATGGATTCCCGCGATTCCATTATTGATTTTAATTTGTTTGTCAGCAATCCCACGTCCCTACGCTAATGCTGCTTCTAAGGCTCTATGGGCAATGGATAAACCCAGTTGGGATTTGCTTTGGAATGTGCTATTTACAATTATTTTTGCGATCGCTATTTGTGTGGGTACGATCTGGAAAATAACTGGTGTAGCGGCGGCTGTGATGATTATTCATTTAGTCGCAATCCCAATATTTGTGATTTGGGTAAAGCAACACATCATTCAAACAAAGATTTTGGAATAGAGGCGATTCGCGTCATTATTTTCAAAAAATTTAGTGCTTAACAGGTAAGGATAGGCGGCGCGAATTGCCCCCTTATCCTTACCACATATTAAAAAATATATTACTGGTAATACAGAAAGCGATGACAAGAGTATCAGTTATTGTTCCAGTTTATAATGTGGAACGATTTATCAAAGAAACGATCACATCAGTATTAGCCCAAACCTTTCGAGACTTTGAACTAATCATCGTTGATGACCAGTCTCCTGATGGCAGTATTGCCATCTGTGAGCAGTTTAACGATCCACGCATACAGATTGTCAATCAAAAAAAATCGGGGCTTAGCTGGGGCAAGAAATACAGGCATTCGCCATGCCCAAGGTGAGTTTATTGCCCTATTGGATAGCGATGATCTTTGGTTGCCTGAAAAGCTAGAAAAACATCTTCAACATCTAGAAGCAAATCCTAGAGTTGGGATTAGCTTTAGCCGTTCCGCTTTTATTGATGAAGATAGCAATTCCCTTGGCACATACCAAATGCCTAAATTGACGGAGATTGACGCTCCTCACTTGCTCTGTCGCAATCCCGTTGGTAATGGTTCTGCTCCTGTAATTCGTCGTGAAGCCCTTGAAGGTATTAAATTCCAAGATAATCTTTATGGTGAAGTTGAAGACTTCTATTTTGACGATCAGTTCCGTCAGTCAGAAGATATAGAATGCTGGATTAGAATCGTCATTCAGACCAATTGGCAAATTGAAGGTATTCCCGAACCGCTTACCCTCTATCGGGTCAACTCTGGCAGTCTCTCTGCCAATATGGACAAGCAACTAGAATCATGGGAAAAGGTGATTGCCAAAACGCGCACCTACGCCCCTGATTTATTAGCAAAGTGGGAGTCCCTTGCAAGAGCCTACCAGTTCCGTTATCTCTCCCGTCGCGCCATTCGTAATAAAGATGGTAAAGCAGCAGTGAAACTTGTAAATCGAGCTTTGCAAAGTAATTGGAAAATTTTAATTTATGAACCCATGCGATCGCTGCTAACAATTTTTGCAGCTTATTTAATCTGGCTATTACCGCGTAGTTGGTATAACAGCATTGAGAACTTTGCTCTCAATCTTACAGGTAAAAGCCAACGCAAGGCGATCGCTAAGAGTCAGCAGCGCTAGCCAGTATCATAACGTGAGTTCGATATAGCCATTTACGCCGCGCGAAGCGCAGCGTAAATGGAGCAAAAAAGATTTTTTAAACTTTGGTATAACGCACTGCCGAGAGAAGACCATACTCAATCCCTTCACCAAGAGCTTTACAAGAAGCATCGATAATATTGTTTGATACTCCAGCCGTTGACCAGCGCCTTTTACCATTACTAAACTCGATCAATACTCTAGTAGCTGCTTGAGTTCCAGAATCACTGTTAAGAATCCGTACTTTATAATCAGTGAGATAAAAGTTGGCAATTTCAGGATAGAAGCTAATCAAGGCTTTACGAAGGGCGACATCAAGTGCAGCCACAGGCCCATTACCCTCAGCAGCCGTGAGATGCTCTTCATCTTTGACCAGTACTTTTACTGTGGCTTGAGAATTGACAGATCCATCTCTGTGAGTGGCATCGGTGGTGCAGTAAACATGAAAACTACTGATTGTAAAAAATTGGGGGCGATCGCCTAAAGCTTCGCGCACTAATAATTCAAAACTTGCCTCGGCAGATTCAAATTGATAGCCCAGTTGTTCGAGTTCTTTGGTTTTTTGCAAGATTTGCCGACAGGAAGAATCTTCTTTTCGCAAACAAATGCCAAAGGTTTCCACCTTAGAGATTACATTGCTGAGTCCTGCTTGCTCAGAGATGACGATACGGCGATGATTGCCGATACTTTCAGGGGTGATGTGTTCGTAAGTCAGGGGATTACGCTGCACTGCGCTCACATGAATTCCACCCTTGTGGGCAAAGGCGGAAGCACCGACAAAGGGGGCATGGTCATCGGGTGCTAGATTAACGATTTCGCTGACTTGGCGGGAGACTTCGGTAAGTTGCGATAACTTATCAGGAACGATGCATTCATAGCCCATTTTTAGCTGCAAATTGGGGATCACGGTGCAGAGATTGGCATTGCCGCAGCGTTCACCATAGCCGTTAATCGTGCCTTGTACCATCGTCGCACCATATTGCACAGAGGAGATCGCATTGGCGACGGCTAGGCCAGCATCATTATGGGTATGAATGCCAATTTGCGGCGAGATACTACCCCATTGACGCAATGAGTCATACACAATTTCTGTAATTTGCGCTATTTCAGCAGGCATCGTGCCGCCATTGGTGTCGCAAAGGACAAACCATTCCGCTCCTGCTTCAAAGGCAGCTTTTAAGGTTTGAATTGCATAGTTAGGATTATGTTTGTAGCCATCAAACCAATGTTCGGCATCGTAGATTAGACGGCGATCGCAACTTTTGAGATAGGAGATTGTATCTCTGATCATGGCAAGATTTTCATCAAGGGTGGTGCGAAGTCCTTCAATCACATGGAGATCCCATGATTTGCCAAAAATAGTAACCCACTTAGTTTCTGCCGCAATGATTGGTACTAGCATCGGATCATCCTGAGCTTTGATCCCTGCGCGTCTAGTCGAACAAAAAACTACAAGCTCGGCACTGCTAAGGCGATAATCCTGCATTCGTCGAAAAAATTCACCATCCTTAGGATTTGCACCTGCCCAACCACCTTCGATAAAAGCAACTCCCATACGATCAAGGCGATCGGCTATGCGTACTTTATCTTCTACTGACAGAGATAACCCTTCACGTTGAGTGCCATCGCGAAGGGTTGTGTCGTAGATCAAAATATTTTGATTTTCCATATTTGAAATTGTCGATTTTGACGCAAGTCTGGTAGCAGTCTTGCATTGGTTATTTACCCATAGCTTTGACTAAGAAAATGCCACCAAAGTACAAAATACCAACAGCGCCCGCCAATAAACTTTGAGTCATTGGGTCAGTCGATGGGGTTAGGACTGCGCCAAGGATAACTGCACCAAGGACTACATAGCGCCATCCTGCCAACATTCTGGCGGAGTTGACAATGCCTGTCATGGCTAACAAAGCTTGAATTACGGGAATTTGAAATGCTAGCCCTGTACTAAATAACAGTAACAATACAAATTCAAAATAGCGATCAATTGACCAAAACTGCTCAACTACATCGCCACCGTAGCTGATAAAGAAGTTGAGAGCCGCAGGGATCAGCAACTCGTAGGCAAACACGATCCCTAGAACAAATAAAATACTAGAACCAAAAACTATAGGCGCGATCGCTCGTTTTTCTTTGCGAGTCAGACCTGGCAAGATAAAGCGGACAATCTGGTACAAAATTGCTGGGCTAGCTACCAATAAGCCACTGTATCCAGCGACTTTAATTGACACAAAAAAGTATTCCCCTGGTGCAAGTTGTAAAAATTTTACTCCTTGAGCAGGAATTTCTAATAAAGCGACAATTTTATTAACTACGGCAAAGCAACCAATGATTGCCACAACAATGGCAATTAAGGCGTAGAAGATTCGCGATCGCAGTTCTTCCAGATGATCGAACAGGGACATCTCAACATCTTCACTGGCTTCAAGATCGTCATCAATGGGAGGATCGACAATGGCGATCGCAGACTCATTTACGTCCTCAATAGGTTGTGTGGACAAATCCTGTGGTTGCTCTGCTTCACTTACCGTCTCTAGCATAGTGTCGTTACTAAAATCTACTTGTCGATTGCTTAACCCGATTGCTTAACAAACTTATCAAATAATCGAAGCCTATCGATACTATAACAACCAAATCCGACTTTGATGTTTTGCTGCGGATAACTACATTGATTCTCATTACTTTATGTGAACTTTCTGACATTTATCTGTGTCTAACCAACAATAATGTTAGATTTGATGATGGGGTTAAGAAAATATTTCATGTTGTGGCTCACTATGTAAAATTTCGGGGAACATAAATGGCTTCATTCAAAGTTTTAGGATTATTGACAATTAGCTGTGCAGCATTTTTCATAAATGCCTCAAGCCTGAAGGCTCAAGTGACTATTGGTGCTAGGCAACCTAGCGACTTGTCACCTGCTCAGCAAATTCTCATGGATATGCGACAGACTAATGCTTCTGCTGTTGGTGGTGGGAGTATTCAGCTATTGCGTTTTACAGAGAATAACGTCTCATTCGCCCCCCTAGAAGGTTTAGATCGACTGTTTAATTGGCAGACTTCAGAAGACACCGAAACTACGGCTGAGAAAACACTGGGAGATCGTGTTGAGGAGTTTAAACTCTTTCAGCGTCAGCTAATAGTCTCTGATAGCCAGATTTTTGAAGCGATTAGTCGCATTAGCAAGGAAAACTAAAACTCACAAAAAAAGTAGTCCTAGATAGTTAATGACGGGCGGCGCTTTTCGCCGCCCGTCATTAACTATTAGTGCCACCCAAAAAACAGTATTGCATTGCAACACTCTTTTTTGGGTCAGGACATATTTGTGCAAAATTTGTGCCGCGATCTGAGAAAATTGGGCATATATATTTTTTTTATTAAAATTTTTTAGGTAATCTAACGAACATGTTTGACGTTCCAGAACTAACCTCGATTGCAGAGGCAAATCCTCAAGAATTAGCAGAAATGATTTCTGAGTTAGAACAGTATCGCGAAAGAATTGTTAATGAAACCCTTGCCACAGCACAACGCGCTAAGATCATGAAAAGTCAAGCTCTGGCCAATTTAGAGCCAAACTTAGCCAAAATTGATGCGACTCTTCAGTCACTACGTCAACAGCAAAGTAAAGTTTAAGATTTTTCTACTATAGTGGCTTCACTTTGCCCACTGCAAAATGAAACCCTCAAACCTTTATGGCGATTTTCAAATGAGTCTGCACTCATTTGAAAATCAAAAACAAGCATAATGAGGGTATTGAGTTTTTATTTTGCCTACGGCAGAATAAAAACTCAATACTATGATTATTTTTTGTTTTATGAATGAGTACGCACTTATTCGCAAAACGTGATCAAAGACAGATTATGATGACAAGCAGGAAGTAACGTCCTTCATAATTGCAGAAACTCTATCGACATTTTAAAATGGATACTCCAGTTCTAGATATTCAAACTGCAAACGATATTCTAATTCAAGAGGTAAATGATCAAATTTCCCTTGGGACTTTCGACAATAGCGATCGCCAGCTCATTGGGCAACTAGTGGAAGGATTAGGTGATCCTAGAGGTATGGTCAGACTCAGGTTTGCGGAAACCATCGGCGAAATCGGTGAAATAGCTACTCCTTTTCTAACGGAAGCCTTGACAAACCATCCCAATGTTGTCTTACGAAGAGCTGCAGCTAAAACCCTGACAATTATCTCCGATCCAGATGCTGTGCCAACTTTACTCAATTCTTTCCTCAATGATCCAGATACTGTTGTGAGAAGTTCATCGGCAGGAGCATTAGCCAGAACTGGAGAAGCTTCAGCAACAGCCCTAATAGGGATTTTGGAATCCCCCGATCAACCTCAAGACATTAAAGGACAAGCTGCATGGGCTTTAGCATTCATTGGTGCTGATGCCGCAGAGCATTTATATAAAGCTCTAAATTCGGAATCTTTAGATGTCCGTTGCGCTGTCATTGGAGCCATTGGTCATGTCGCTCAAGAGCAATTAGATGAGAAGTCCTGCAATATTCTCATTTCGGCACTCACTGATCCTGAGCCAATTATACGAACTGAGGCAGCAGCAGCGTTTGGGCAAGTGGAATATGCTGCGGCAGTTCCCCACCTAATCTTAGCTTTGCAAGATTCAGATCTTGGTGTTCGGAAAGCTGCTATTAGTGCACTTGGCAAGATTGGCAATTCCAATGTGATTAAATCTTTGCAACCATTGTTAAACGATGAACAAGAAGCAGTGCGAGTACTCGCAAAATTAGCGATCGCCCAAATCAATCGTCAGTCTGAGAAATAGAAAAAGGCGCAAAGCGCCTTTTTCAGTAGTGCTAAATAGGTAAGAATGGGCGGC
>JBJTVM010000476.1:0-1164 GCA_046081205.1 Pseudanabaena sp.
GTTTGGACGATCATCTCATTCCAACAACAAGGAGCCGATACCCCAGAACTTTTACGCAACTTCCCCTCATTGACAACAGAGGACTTGAGTAACGCCAAATTCTATTACACTGCACATCAAGAAGAAATTGATCGCGCGATCGCCTTTCACCAATATGAGCAAGAGGAAGCGAATATTGGCTAGATTTTATCCAAAAGCGAAATCAACTCAAGCCCAGTACATCAGTATTTATCATTCGAGAATACTAAGGGTGTTTTGTGATCGCGCTTAATGATGACAAAAGGCGATCCGCTTGATTACTAAGTTTTGCTAAACTAAAACTAACTTGAGCGTAAATCGAGAAAAACAGTATGAACACAATTAAAAGCGAGATAGTACAACGCTTAGAAATTATCCCTGATGATAAATTGCGAGAAGTTCTTAGCTTTTTAAACTATCTGGTATGGCAAACTGAAAACTCACGTACTCAAGAAGACACAGACTGGTTAGAAAGCGACTTGTCAGGGTTAGATAGCTATGAACCCTATGAATGGCAAGAAGGAGAACTGCAAGAAGGGCTACCCGTTAAATTTGTTGCCGAAACAGGGAAAATTGAGATCAACGTATGACAGCACATATTTTACAAATTGGTGATGTCGTCACAGCAAAATTTCCTAGTCAAAATCCTAGCGGTAGAGAGCAAGAAGGCTACAGACCCGCAATTGTTGTAGGAATCCCCAGCCGATTAGGAAAACTGCGCTTTCCTCTAGTCTTCGTTGTACCCATGACAACAGATCGAGGACAAGATTGGGCTGCAAACTCTCCTGATTTGTATGTACGATTTTCAGTTGGAATAGCTGGATTAAAATCACCATCAATTGCTCTATTAGATCAAGTCCGCGCAATTGATATTTCTCGCATTGTGGCATATCGTGGCAGACTCACGCCTCAACAGTATGAAGCGATCGCAGAATCCCTTCAGAAAATAATGGAACCAGAATAAAAGATTCATCACTATTTTTGTAGAGATTATTTTGTTTGATCACCTACTTCTACCTTGCTGACATTCTCGCTTTTGAAGTGATTATTTTTATCTACAAGGCTCTGTTAGCGATCGCGCTTAATGATGACAAAAAGCGATCTCAGCCAAAACTTTAAAAGTCTTATATCATGGTAAGTATCATA
>JBJTVM010000477.1:0-27120 GCA_046081205.1 Pseudanabaena sp.
TCTTTGATGCTGAAGGATATAGATTATACATGATTATGACATTGATAATCAGGTTTTGTCCAAATCAGCAATTCGTATTTTGAAACCAATTTTGTTATTTCCAGCACCGAAGGTGCTGGAAATAACAAAATTGGTTTCAAAATACGAATTGCTGATTTGGACAAAACCTGATTATCAATGTCATAATCATGTATAATCTATATCCTTCAGCATCAAAGAAGTCGTGCGAAGATCTTAAAAGAGTATTGCATTTTTGTGTTGTGTGAATGAGAAGCGATCGCCTCTCTGATTTTCCGATTATATAAACCTAATAAGCATAGGATTGCACGATTTCTGCTAATACAGCGAAGTTAGCTTGTGGGTGAGGAATATACAAAATGCAAAAGGGAATCTCTATGATCAATAAATTAATGCTGGTGTCCGCAGGTGCAGTCTGGGGATTTATGGCACTTGTACCAATCGATGAACTCTCTGCACAGTCGAAAGTTGCGAAGAATGTTAGAGGAAACAGCTCACAAGTTGTTAACAGCAAAGTAACCAACTCCACAACGCCTAAAAATAATTCTAAGAACAGCTCAAGAAACTCTCCAACTGCCAAGCAAACACCTAAAACGGGAGTCGCAAAAGTACCTCAAAACAAGCGACCTGATACTGCTAAGGATCTAAAACCTCATATAGAGGTTGTGGCTATCCCCCCATCATTCAATCGGAGCTCTTCTATCTCAATCTCCACCAAGCCTGATGTTAATCTCGTAGAAATTGCCCGAACCAGTACAGATATTGCTCAAACAGGAAATGCAACATCCAACTCTCCAGATATTATTCGGCAACAACTACTCATTCGACCAATTCAACCACCACCTCAGAACGTATTCAGACAAATTTACACTCCTTCTTTGAATGCTGGTACACCTGCTGCTTTCGGTCTGCAAACAGGTGATGCCTTCATCAGTGTTTCAGGCTCAACTGCTGGTCGAGCAAGAGACACTGTGGACGGCAGCATCTCTCTCGGAACTGGATTAGGAGATGCTAACCAATATTTTGCAGTAGAAGGTGTTTTCAATATTAATAGTATTCGGAACTTTGGCTCTAACGGTTCCTTTGATCTTAAAGTGCATCGTTCTATCTATCAAGATTCTACAACGCAAGCAGCCGTAGCAGTTGGCTGGACAAACTTTGCCAACTATGGGACAAATTCTGGAGGTACTCCTTCATCAGTTTATGGAGCTGCTACTATTTCACAATTGACCGATCCTACAAATGCTGATAGTCCTAAGCCTTTAGTCGCGACCATTGGTTTAGGTGGTGGTATTTATCGAAAGTCCGATAGCAATGATGGAGTCGGTATTTTTGTTAATGTTGGCTACCAATTTGACCCTCAGTGGGGTGTGAGTACAGCATGGTCTGGGCAAGGGCTAAACTTTGGCTTGGGATTTTTACCAGATGTCACGTTCCCTTTAAACCTAACTCTGACATATTCTGATGTTACTAACAACAGTAGTGCAGGCACTCAGGTTATCTTTGGTATTAGCTACGGCTTTAACTACTCTGGACGTAGGTAAGTTTTAGTTAACCTTTGGGAAAGGTTAACTCATCAGATAATACCAATTCACGAAAGTATGACAACGTTTTTGTGAATTAAAAGCCAAACCCAGTAGGAGTTTTCAAAACTAAAAATGGCTACGCCATTTTTAGTTTTGATATTTTAGTTTTGGTATAAGTTGCGATCGCTCAAAAACCACCTAGCTACCAAATTTCCATGAAAAAAATATTTTTGCCAATTCTCGCTTCTGTGATCTCCTTTACTGGAATATCACCTGTTTTTGCAGGTAATGCACCAGTTCAAGGAGGGAATCCAACCTCCAACAGTCCCACTTTATTGAATCTCTCGCCTATACCTCAAAGCAATTCATTAACTATCGATATCAGCAATTTGATCGCCCCATTGTTAAATCTTGCGAATACTAACGCAGATATTAGCAACGTTATTGTGTTGTTAAGCAATGGTAATGGCAATGGGACTGGTGTACAGGCAGCAAAAAGTGCTCTAAGCGATAGCTTCGCCAGTTTAGGCATTAATGTTGGAGCAGGATCGCCTGCATTGGATTTAATTGATGCTCTCACTGGGCTGGTTACTGCTAACTTTAATGCAGGATCAGATAAGAACCAATCTGTCGATCGCCAAAAGCTGTTTCTGGCAATTGAATCTTCTAATAAGATTGTGAATGAACTAGCTGATATTGCCAAAGGATCAGATCCTGTTGCAGCAGAAAAGGCTCTAGCCTCTCTCAATGCCTTATCAACGAATCAAGCATTCACTACCATTTCTACAACTTTAGCTACTATCTCCAAAGATTTGTAATAATTCCTCAAGATAAAGAGCAGTGGCACGAAGCGCGGCGCAAATTGCGCAAAACGGTAAAAATCGCAGAGCTATTTTTACCGTTTTGCGCGTTCGTCGAACTGACATTAAAACCCAGAAAAATTTTTGAAAGCGGCGCTTCGCACCGCCTTCAAAAATTTTTCTGGGTTTTAATGTAGCGCAAAGCGCTATACCTCAAAGCGATCGCCAATAAATCCAAACAGTGGTGATCAAAATGGCAGGATTTTTTGAGGTAAGGATGGGCAACGCAGAGCGCTGCTCATCCTTACCTCTAGATCACTATAGCGGTTTTCAAATGAGTGCGTACTCATTTGAAAACAAAAAACCACTCCTAGCAATGGTTTTGAATTTTCATTTTGCCTACGGCAAAATGAAAATTGCTATATCCCCCAAACAAAAAAGAGGAGCAAACAATGTTTGCTCCTCTTTTTTGTCAAATAAACTCAGTCACTAACTGAACTATTGGACAATTACTTTACCTGCCATACCAGCACCACGGTGAGGAGAGCAGTAGTAAGCAAATTCACCAGCTTCATTGAAGGTGGACTCTAACTCAGCCTTAGGCTTTTGAGCTAACTTCTTGTGAGAAAGTTCTTCATGACCATCAAATACAATATTGTGAGGGAAAGCCTTGTTGTTAACCCATTTGACAGTATCGCCAGCCTTAATTGTGACTACTTTAGGTTCAAATACTAGTTGACCACCATCAGAACCCATCTTCACCGTGACGGTATCAGCCGACGCAGGAGAAGCGGTGATGAAAAGACTACCAACAACAAACAAAAGGCTAGCGATCGCTAGACCTAGCTTTTTCGCAAAGGAAGAAATATTCATAATTAACTACCGACTAAAATTCAACTTGACCTGCACTAATTCGACTCGACTCGAACTAAAGCAACTAAAACACGTAGAGACAGGAGTTAATCAGAAATTGGTAACGGGAGGGATGCAAAATAAGCCAAACCCAAATCCACAGTTACCAATCCCCAATACCCAATCCGCAATCAACAAACTGTGACTCGACTAAAATCACAGACTTCTAGTTTAATAATATACCTTGCCGCCGCCCCAGCCGATACCTTTGACATTAGGTTCGTAGAGGATATAACCTGCAATTAGCTTGAGGTCATTGTCGGTAAGACCACGCATGGTGGGGAAAATATCGGTACTCTTGAGGCTAGGGTGAACGTCGTAGATTTCAGTAACACCATCATAGGTGGTAGGCTTCTTCATGTAATCTACCAAACCAAGCACATTGTTACGCGCTGGATAAGCACCAGACAAAGACTCGGGCGAAAGATTGACGTTAGGATTGGTAAAAGTTGCACCGCCAAGGTGGCAGGTAGCACAGGCATTAGCGAATAATTTCTTACCCTTAGAAATGTCTTTTTGAGTCAAGACAATATTGGTAGTTTCGTTAAGGGGAACTGTACGTAGTTCGATGGGAATGTCGGCAGCACTGACGCTAGAAGTAAAAAGCTGGAAGGCTAGCATTACGAATGCGATCGCCACAGCTAAATATTTAAAAGAATTTTTGTTCATAATTACGGACATAACTTAATTTATCTAAGTTTATCTAAAAGAATTTAACCTAATCTCAAAGATTTATTGCGATTTTGCGATCACGATTACTCTTTAGATTTTTTAGGGATTTTTGGAAGAGATTTTAGAATTTTGGGCTTCGGAAGCCATGATTACGGCTTTTGCGTCTTCCAAAGCGAGTTTGGTTTCGGCATCTTGGTATGCAATCCCAAGGCGATCGCATAGCTTAAAAACAGACTCAAGGTTGAGTTTGTAGTCTTCTGCGATCTCAGCGATCGAATAATCAGCAAAGCCCATAACAATACTCTTATCTAGTTAATTCTAGAGACGTTTGTGCTATTTTCTCATGCAAAGGGGAGACAAAACCTAAAAAGTAAAGGTGGTGCGATGCACCACCTTTACTTTTTAGGGCTTAACTAAGATATCAATTCTCATTATAAAAATTGATTTTTAAAATTGTTTTCATAATGAGAATTGATATCTTAACTAAACGTGAATTCGGTATAGCCATTTGTACCGCGCAAAACGCGCAAAACGGCAAAATCGCAAAGTGATTTTTACCGTTTTGCGCGTTCGTCGAATTGACGTTAACTAAAATGTCTGTAGCTCACATAATAGAGACATTAGTAAACAGTGAACAACAATGACAGACGATTCTAATAATTCACCTGTTGATTTACCTGTTGATGTTGCAGTTAAAGCGGCGATCGCCATTACCCAAGCACCTGACGAAGTGCTGATCAATCGTGAAATAGCGATCGCTGGAACAGCAGATTTTTCTCAAGTTTCACGGATTCTGGTCACCTTGCCCAACGAGGCTACCGTTGCGGTGCAACTAAATACCACAACAGGAACTTGGCAAGCAAAAATTGCGGCAGGTCTCCCCACTGCATCAGCTACGTTTTTGCGTGTGAGGGCTATAGGTGCAAATAATCAGCTTTTGACAGAATTAATCGTTAACATTTTAGTCAAACAGCCGATAATTTCATTGGTTACCAAACAAGCGACAATCTTTAAAACTTCACCTTCTGACTCTTCAACCTTACCACCGAATGCAAGGGTCGAAGTGCTAGCTGGGCAAACCTTTGAAGTGTTGCGTTATGGCTCTGTCAATGGACATATCAAGGTTTTGCTAAAGCAACCGATCGCCCCTGTTGGGGAATTTGGTTATTTCTACGCTCTCCATGTGGATTTGCTTGCGCCAATTACGCTCACAGTCAAGCAAGACACGATTTTCAAGATTTCTACAGCAGCTTCACAAGCTTTACCATTTACTCAAAAAGCCGAGGTAAAGGCAGGCACAAAGTTTTTGTTAGATGGGAACTACATGATCGCGGACAACCACATTCGAGTCAAGCTAGCACAGCCGCTAGCCCCCGTTGGACAGAATGGTCACTTTTTCCTACCCCATGTCGAATTATCAAAATTAGGTGAAACCCTTGACTTTTCCAATCCTGAAGATGTTAGCAATATTCCAATAAAAGGGGCGATCGCCACGGTGCTCACTGACACTTTTTTGAAAGCATCTTCACAGGATGCCAGCAGGCTTTCCAATTCGCAAAAGATCATGGTTAAGGCGGGTACGACCTATCCAATTAGTGGCTATGCTGCGGTTAATGGTCATTTTCGGGTGAAGTTTACCTCAGATGTCGCACCCCTTGGGAATGTGGGCTTTTTCTATGAGCGGCATGTCAGCATTACCAAAAATGGCAAAGCGATCGCCTTTGATCCAGACATGAAAACTCTGACCGTCAGACAAAATACAGTATTCAAAAAACGCCCGATCGATTCGCGCCAGTTAGCAGCTAATGAGTTAGCACCTCTCGCCGCAGGCGATGTTTTTGGGGTTGAAAGCTATAGTCTCTCCGATATTCATTTTCAAGTCACCTTAAATGAAGATGTACCACCGCTAGGAAAGTCTGGGTTTGTATTTGCAGGGCATGTCAATCTCAGGCAAGGTAATAGGGCGATCGAGTTTACGCCCAAGCGCAAAGTTTTAGGAGTTCCCTATTTTTCGCAATTAGATAATCCTCGCGATCCTTTTGTAACTTGCAATGTCACTTCAATCGCGATGGTATTAGCTTTTCATGGTAGGCGATCGCGCAATCCGCGCCAACAACTGGAGGATGAGCTATATCAATGGGTAATAGATCGCTACGGCAGACAGGCGCGTACTGACAATGCCGTTTTGCAAAAGCTATATCAAGCCTATGGATTTGGTGGTGGCTTTAGTACATCTCGTACATGGGCACAAATCAAACAAGAACTCATCGAAAATCGTCCCGTTGTAATCGGTGGCTACTTTACCCACGGCGGACATATCATTTGCATTATTGGCTTTGATGAACAGGGCTATATTGTCCATGATCCCTATGGCAATGCTCTCACAGGTTACCGCCAAACTGAAGGGAAAAGTTTGCGATATCCCTATATCTACATGCGCGACATGTGCGGTGTTGATGGCGATGTCTGGGCGCATTTTATTTTGCCAAAATAGGATTAAGCCTTTGCTATGCAAGGGCTTAATCCTATTTTGGCGCTTTGCGCTGAATGCAAACCTAGGGAGATTTTTGAAAGCGCAGCGAAGCCGCGTTTTCAAAATAACTAAAGCTTCAATAGATGTAATTTAGTTGGAGAAATCAATTATGGAAGAATTGCTAGAGCTACGCTCGTTACTAATTGATGGCAATATCTCCGATGCGCTGTTGTTGGTGGAGGAGATGACAGAGATGAGCAAAGATGACAAAATCAACAAAATTTCTAGCTATGCCAAAATTCTCCTTTTGCATCTAATCAAACGCGCTGCCGAAAAACGCACCACAAGATCATGGGATCTGTCGATCAAAAATGCCGTCAATGAAATTCAGAAAACCAATCGGCGGCGCAAAGCTGGTGGTATGTATCTTGATCACCAAGAACTGATTCAGGCGATCGCTGAAAACTATGACATTGCCCTAGACTTAGCATCTGCCGAAGCTTTTGGTGGCAAGTATGAGGCGGATGCACTAAGCACAATGGTCAATAAAGCGGAAATTGTCCAAGAAGCAATCCAACTCATCAATTAGCAAAAGCACTTTGCACCTTTGCTAATACCAAGTCACAAAATGGCATAGCCATTTTGTGACTTCAAAACCCTTACAGGGTTTGTTTTTCAATTCACAGAAGTGTAGCCACACTTCTGTGAATTTGTATTAGGCGATCGCCGATCCATCGATCACATCTTGCCAACGTCCATTACCCACTGCCCTTATTGCTTCTTTAAGTTGGATATCACCTGTGTAGATCGCTTTACCAACGATCGCCCCTGTCACACCAACTGACTCTAGTGAGAGCAAATTTAGTAAATCCGTAATCGAGCTAACACCACCTGATGCGATCACAGGGACATTCACATTTTCAGCAAGTTGGCGCAATGCTTCGATATTAGGTCCTTGCATCGTGCCATCACGATGAATATCTGTGTAAATGATCCCTGCGATACCCATTGAAGTCATACGTTTGGCCAGATCCACAGCCATCACCTCTGACGTTTCCAGCCAGCCTCTGGTCGCCACCTTGCCATTACGGGCATCAATACCAATCATGATTTGTTCAGGGAATTCCGCACAAATATCAGCAATTAGTTGCGAGCTCTCCACCGCCGCCGTTCCCAAAATCACCCGACTCACACCAGAGTTCAGCACTGACAGAATACTCTCGCGATCGCGTAAACCACCACCCATCTGCACTCGCATGGGGATGGAACGGGCGATCGCCTCGATTACCTTCAAATTTTTGGGCTTTCCTTGCTTTGCACCATCTAAATCAACTACATGCAAATACTTAGCACCTTGACAGTACCAGCGTTGGGCGACCTCTACAGGGTCTTCACCAAATACTTCTGACTGTTGATAATCCCCTTGATAGAGCCTGACACAGCGTCCATCTAAAATATCAATTGCGGGAACTACATCCATAATTTTTACCTACGATCCCAGAAGCTTATTTTAGCTAGATTTAGCGATCGCGGTATAGTACAAATCAAGGAAAACCAATTTATCGATTTCCCACCGTAGGCGAGAAACCGATAAATTGGTTTTTATTCAGTTTTTAGTTAATATTTGCCAAACTCCAAATTTGTCCCCTATGAAATCGTCTAAGCAGTCAGTATCGCAACGATTAATGTCTATTGGTATCGTGATTAGCGTTGTCTTTTTGCTGATGGCGATTCTTGCGCCGTTACTGCAAGCTGTGGGGGTGTTAACAGATCCCAGTGAATTTCTCAGTAATGGTATCCATGAGCCACCCTCTGCTCAACATTGGTTTGGCACAGATTTGCAGGGGCATGATGTATTTACAAGGACGATCGCTGGGGCAGGTGTGGCATGGCAAGTGACGATCGCCTCAACGGTAATTAGCATCGCGATCGGCGTACCCTTGGGGATGCTGAGCGGCTACAAAGGCGGTTGGTTGGATCGCGGTTTAGTATTCCTGATGGATGCTCTGTACACTTTGCCCAGTTTATTGCTGTCGCTAACGATCGCCTTTGTAGTCGGTGCTGGTGTCTGGAATGCGGCGATCGCTCTCAGTGTTGCCTATATTCCTCAATATTTTCGGGTGATACGCAATCAAACTGTGAGTACGAAAACCGAGGTTTATATCGAAGCTGCTCAAGCGATCGGTGCGGATACAAAAACAATCCTCATGAAATATCTCGCGCCCAACGTGATCCAAAGCTTACCCGCAATTTTCACCCTCAACGCTGCTGATGCAATTTTAACTCTGGCTGGTTTAGGCTTTTTAGGTTTAGGCATTCCTGAAGATGTCCCTGAATGGGGTCACGATCTCAAGCAAGCTCTTGATGCCCTCTCAACTGGTGAAAATATCTGGTGGACAACGGTTTTCCCTGGTTTAGCAATTACTTTTATGGCGATCGGTTTATCGCTAGTAGGCGAAGGTTTGACTCAGAAATTTAGTAGCAAGAAAACTGAAGGTTAACAACATGGCAATGAGCCATCAACACACAAATAACTAGGATGAGTCAAGATAAACCAAATAACGAACAAGCACAGGGACCGTATAGGCTATGCTACCGCCTAACAAACGCAATCTATCCCAATTGGCAGTACAAAGCGATCGAGCTTGTTAGAATAGACGAACGTACTGGACATCTATATGTACTTGCAGAGGGAAATCTTGACTTTGAGATAAAAACTACAGGAGGCTATGAACCATGACAGACATCAATTACAACAAAATGGAGTTGGATGACTTACGGAAATATGTACTTACTCATAGGGACGATATCCAAGCTTTTCAGTCATACATTGATCGCTCGAAGGCTTCTGGCAGAATGATCGCTGTTGACGCAACTAAGCCTAAATGGGAAGAAGCTCTAGAGGAAAATATCCGCCGTACAGCTAGTTAGCGAATAGCTATTTATGTATTTCGACTTTCTCATTCCTAAGCGTCCCGTATCTTTACAAAACTGATTACAGACGTAGACGCGCATCGGCGATCGCTGTCTGGCATATTTGACCTTACGCGATGTCCAATACCGCTTGTTCAACGCATAACATCGGGCATAGAATGTGTATATGTTAGAGTTTCTGAATCTAAACCATTGGAGGACTATTTATGACTGTTAATTCTCAATTAACTGAAAAGGGTTTAGATGCAAAATTTTCAGAACATAATAGATTGCAAGAAATTGCAGAGAAATATAGATTGCAAGGATTTGAAGTTGTAATCGAGCCTTCTAAATCCCTAATTCCTTTTGATTTGGGAAATTATTGTCCAGATCTTATTGCAAGAAAGGGATTGGATGAAGGTTACATAATCGAACTTAAAAACTCAATTGCTAAAATCTCAGTCGATCGCTATCGAGAAATTGCCGAAATAGTAGCTCAGCATCACGGTTGGCGATTTTTATTGATCACTGGAGAAGATATCTCTTCGGAAGATCCCCAAGATGTTAGTGAATTGCTGACTTGGGAACAGATGTTGCAACGCCAAGAACAGGCTCAAAAGTTTTTAGCGATCGCAGAAGTGGAAGTTGCCTTTTTGTCTTTATGGGGAGTTTTGGAAGCGGCTATGCGTCGTCAAGCTAGGCAAGTTGCCATTCCGATAGAACACTTTCCTGTTAACTCTTTGATTAATCATTTGTATTCTCAAGGTGGGCTTTCGATGGAGCAGTTTGATCAACTGAGAGTAATTCAAGATGTACGAAATCGCCTTGTACATGGTTATCAATTGCCTAGCCTTGAGGAGCCTACAAAACAATTGCAAGTACTTGTTAATGAGTTAATTGCAATGTGGAAGATATAAATCTATAAATTCAATAAGCAATTTTTTTGAAAAAATGTTTATTCAATTAAGAGGGTAAAGACCCCACCGCTTTGCTGTGTGAGTATATTCTAGTAAAAAAGAATTTAATACCCTGTCCGCTTGCAGCGGGGTGGTTCATCTGAGTTTTGATTTGTCATAGCTATCTCTTCCATAGAGATATGTTACGTCTATGACATGGCATATCTTTAAATTTGGGGTACTTTGCCAGTGATTGCGATAAACTATTGATTGTTTTCTAGCGCCCCAGCATATAGACCGCTATTTCAATGCCAAACACCAACCCAAATCCTAATATCACGATCCATCCCCGCGCCATCGTTCATCCCAACGCCAAAATTGGTGAGGGTACATCCATCGGAGCCGATGCCATTATTGACGAGTTTGTGGAGATAGGCGATCGCTGCGAGATTCGCGCTAGAGCAATCATTACAGGGCATACTAAGATCGGCAATGACAACCAAATTGGCTATGGCGCAATCGTTGGCTCGGAGCCTCAAGATACCTCTTACAAAGGCGCAGTTAGTTTTGTGGAAATCGGCGATCGCAATGTGCTGCGGGAATATGTGACGGTCAATCGCGGCACTAAGGAAGGCTCAGCGACAACCATTGGCAATGATAATTTGTTTTTTACAGGCGCTCATGTAGCTCATAATTGCGTGATCGGCGATCGCGTAATTTTAGTAAATAATGTGTTGCTAGCAGGTTATGTGGAGGTACATGACTATGCATTTATGGGTGGAGACTCAGTAGTACATCAATTCACGCGCATCGGTTCCTATGCAATGATTCGTGGGCAAACTCGCCTTGGGATGGATGTGCCTCCCTATTGCATGGCTGTGGACACAAATATGGTGTTTGGACTAAATCGCCTTGGTTTACGCCGTAATGGGTTTAGTCACGATCGCCGCCGATCTATTCTCGCCGCCTATGAAGTAATCTATAAGTCTGATCGCAATCACACTCAAGCGATCGAATTTTTAGAGTCAGATCCTCAATTTGCCAACAATCCTGATATTCAACTATTTTGTAACTTCATCAAGAATAGTCGTCGCGGTATTTGTAAACTCTATGAAAAAGGTGCAAGTCGCATTGAAGAAGATCGTTATTAGAGCAAACCCAGACCGAGCAAAGCTCGGTCTGGGTTTACTTGATCAATTGGGCTTTATCGAAGCTTAGCCATAATAGGCTTGGATCATTAATTGCTTGAGATCGGCAATTAAGGGATAGCGAGGATTTGCTCCCGTGCATTGATCATCAAAGGCTCGATCTGCCATATCTTCTACATGGGTCATGAAAAATTCTTCACCAGTACCTTGCTCCAAGAGAGCATCTTTAATCGTGGCAGGAATATCCACTTGACGTTTAAGATCTTCGATCGCCGCGATCAATAGTTCCACCTTCTCATCATCAGTATCACCACCCAAATTTAGATAATTAGCAATCTGGGCATAACGCCACTTGCTATTGGGATATTTGTTTTGGGAGAAAATTGCTTGCTTAAAGGGAACATCCGTGGCGTTGTAGCGAATCACATGGGAAATCATCAGCGCATTGGCTAAACCATGAGCAAGGTGGCAAGTACCGCCTAATTGGTGGGCGATCGAGTGACATACTCCTAAGAAGGCATTGGCAAAAGCCATCCCTGCGATCGTGGCGGCATAATGTACTTTTTCTCTCGCTTTGGGATCTTTAGTTCCATTTTTATAAGCGCTGGGTAGATATTTGAACAACAAGCGAATCGCTTCTAAAGCTAATCCATTCGTATATTCCGAAGCCAGTACTGACACGTAAGACTCGATCGCATGGGTGAGGGCATCAATACCACCATAGGCGGTTAAACGTTTGGGAATATTCAGCGTCAGTTCAGGATCGACAATCGCTATATTTGGGGTCAAGGCATAGTCAGCAAGCGGATATTTGATACTACTTTTCTCATCGGTAACAACTGCAAAAGGAGTAACTTCAGAACCAGTTCCCGATGTAGTAGGAATCGCAACCATGATAGCCTTTGCGCCTAAAGGAGGAAGTTCATATACCCGTTTGCGAATATCCATAAATCGCATTGCCAAGCCTTCAAATTCGATGTCGGGATGTTCGTACATTAGCCACATGATTTTTGCCGCATCCATCGGCGAACCACCACCAAAGGCAATAATTACATCGGGATGGAAGCTATTACAGATCGCTAAACCTTTGCGGACAGTGGCAAGGGAAGGATCGGGTTCGACATCATAAAATGTATAGTGGGCAAGGCCAATTTCTTCTAAGCTATCGGTAACTTCTTTGGTTAAGCCCAGTTCAAATAAAGGGCGATCGGTGATAATCAAGGCGCGTTTGCGACCCATAAGATCGCGCAAAGCGACAGGTAAGCAGCCAAATTTGAAGTAAATTTTTGGTGGGATGCGAAACCACAACATATTTTCGCGACGTTCGGCGGCGGTTTTGATATTCAGTAAATGGTGGGGAGTTACGTTTGTAGAAATCGAGTTGCCACCCCAGCTACCACAGCCCAATGTCAGCGAAGGATCGAGGCGGAAGTTATAGAGATCGCCGATCGCACCTTGAGAAGATGGTGTATTAATTAACACTCGCGAAGTCTCTAACTTGTTCTCAAAATAGCGAATATGCTCTTGATTATTAGGCGCGGTATACAACACCGAAGTATGACCATGTCCACCAAATATGACCAAAGCTTCTGCCTTCTCCACCGCATCATGGAAATCTTCAGCACGATACATCGCAAGGATCGGCGACAATTTCTCAAAGGCAAAGGGTTCATCCTTAGAAATCTTCTCCACTTCACCAATCAATACTCTGGTATTTGCAGGGATCTCAAAGCCCGCAACCTCAGCAATCTTTAGGACTGGCTGTCCCACAATTGCAGCATTCAGTCGATTATCCTTAAGAATTACTTGGCGAATTTGATCACGCTCTGATTCATTGAGGAAATAGGCACCACGCTTGATAAATTCCTCTCTCACCGCTTCATAGATCTCGTCAACCACTACCACCGACTGTTCAGAGGCACAAATCGTGCCATTGTCAAAGGTTTTACTGAGAATGATCGAACTTACTGCCATTTGAATATGTGCGGTTTCATCGATAATTGCGGGTGTATTTCCAGCACCAACACCAATGGATGGATGTCCCGAAGAATAGGCCGCCTTAACCATACCCGGCCCCCCCGTTGCCAAAATCAATTTGATATCTGAATTTTGCATCAAAGCCTGAGATAGCGGCACGGTCGGCTCATCAATCCAGCCAATAATATCGGGAGGCGCACCTGCGGCTACGGCTGCATCAAGAACAATCTTCGCAGCAGAGATCGTACAGTCCTTAGCATGGGGATGTGGCGAGAAAATAATTCCATTGCGGGTTTTCAACGCAATCAAAGACTTAAAGATGGTAGTAGAAGTGGGATTAGTGACAGGCACAATTCCCGCTAACAGCCCTACAGGTTCAGCAATACGTTCATAGCCAAAATGTTTGTCCGACTCAATCACACCACAGGTTTTATCATTCTTATACTTGTTGTAAATCATCTCCGAAGCAAAGTGATTCTTGATTGCTTTATCTTCGATCACACCCATTCCCGATTCCTTCACAGCCGCCTTCGCCAAAGGAATCCGCGCCGCATTTGCTGCCAGTGCCGCCTGTTTAAAAATGCGATCGACCTGCTCTTGGGTAAATGCAGCAAACTCAGCTTGAGCAACCTTCACCCTCTGAATCAACAATTCCAATTCTTCAACATTTGTGACTTTCATTTGTAAATACTCCTCAATTCATACGATGAATTACAAATTCATAATTTGTAATTCGTAATTTTTAAACTCCTACCGCTCCAAGTGCATGAATCCCGCGATCGCGAAATATATCAACTGCCTGCTGCACTAGTTCAGGTGTTGCTGGTGGTGTATCTTTGAGGGAATAGGGTAAGCCTAGCTGCTCCCATTTATATTCCCCCATCTTATGAAATGGCAGAACTTCCAATCTTTCTATATTTTTCAAGGTGGCGATGAAATCAGCAAGTTGATTGATGTTTTCCTCGTTGTCCGTGAGATGTGGCACTAATACAAATCGAATCCATGCGGGTTTACCAATTTCGCTCAGATATTTTGCCATAGCTAGCGTTGGCTCAATAGAAACACTGGTAACTTGGTAATAGAGTTCGGGAATATAGGATTTGATATCGAGCAAAACTAAGTCAGTCTCTTCGAGAACTGGTTTTGCTACCTCGATCGCACAGTAGCCCGATGTATCAAGGGCAGTATGCAAACCTAGCTCATGACAACGCTTAAATATTTCCCTAGTAAATTCAGGCTGCATCAGGGGTTCGCCGCCACTGACGGTTACGCCACCTTTGCGAATGAAGGATTTACATTTTTTGATCTCATCAATCAAATAATCAACGCTGACTTCTTTGCCATCATGGGCGCTGCGGCAGTCTGGATTATGGCAGTAGAGACAGCGTAGAGGACAGCCTTGAGTAAAGACTATAAATCTGATCCCAGGGCCGTCCACCGTGCCAAAAGTTTCGATTGAGTGAATGCGTCCAATTCCCGACATAGAATTTCCTAAATAATTTTCATAAAGAGTGCTGCAAAGCAGCACTCTTTATAGATTAGACACGCTCATGGAACGTGCGCTTAATCACATCCAATTGCTGCTCGCGGGTAAGCTTAATGAAGTTAACCGCATATCCCGAAACTCGAATCGTCAGTTGGGGATAGTTTTCAGGATGATCCATTGCATCCAGTAAAGTATTGCGATCCAGAGCATTTACATTAATGTGATGACCGCCATCATGGAAATAGCCATCTAGCAACCCAACCAGATTATTGGTGCGATCGCTTTCCTGTCTTCCCAGAGCCGTTGGCACAATTGAGAAAGTATTCGAGATCCCATCTTGACAATCGCTGTAGGGCAGTTTGGCGACCGATGAAAGCGAGGCGATCGCGCCACAGCTATCGCGTCCATGCATGGGATTAGCACCTGGAGCAAAGGGTTCGCCAGCCCTACGTCCATCAGGAGTGTTACCAGTTTTCTTGCCATAGACCACATTGGAAGTAATGGTCAGCACCGATTGGGTGGGAACTGCATGGCGATAGGTGGGATGCTTACGAATTTCATTCATGAACCTTGCCACGATGTCGATCGCCATATTATCAACGCGATCATCATTATTACCATATTTAGGATATTCACCTTCGGTTTCGTAATCTACTGCCAAGCCCTGCTCGTTGCGAATCACTTTCACCTTGGCATATTTAATTGCCGAAAGCGAATCAGTGACTACTGATAAACCAGCAATTCCACAAGCCATGGTTCGATAGACATCGCGATCGTGCAGTGCCATTTCGATGCGCTCGTAGCAATACTTGTCATGCATATAGTGAATGACATTCAGTGTATTGATATAAGCTTTTGCCAGCCATGCCATCATTTGCTGCAAGCGATCATTAACTTCTTGATAATCCAGATATTCACTAGTAATTGGAGCAAAGTTTGGCGCAACTTGATCCCCAGACTTCTCATCTTTACCACCATTGATCGCATAGAGCAGCGTCTTCGCCAGATTGACTCTCGCACCAAAGAATTGCATCTGCTTACCAATTCGCATTACTGACACACAACAGGCGATCGCATAGTCATCACCGTAAATGGGACGCATCAAGTCATCATTTTCATATTGAATGGAACTGGTGTCACTGGAAACCTTGGCACAGAATTGTTTGAAATTTTCAGGTAAATGTTCCGACCAAAGCACCGTTAAATTAGGCTCAGGAGCAGCACCCAAATTTGAGAGTGTATGCAAAAAACGATAACTAGATTTGGTAACCAAAGTCCGACCATCAGCACTCATGCCGCCAATCACTTCAGTAACCCATGTAGGATCTCCTGAGAACAGAGCATTGTAGTCTGGTGTACGCAAAAATCGCACCATGCGTAACTTCATTACGAAATGGTCAATCAGTTCTTGCAACTCTGTTTCTGTAGTTAAACCATTCCGCAAATCTCGCTCGAAATATATGTCTAAAAACGTCGAAACCCGACCGAGGGACATCGCAGCCCCATTTTGTTCCTTCACCGCGCCTAGATAGCCAAAATATAGCCATTGCACAGATTCTTTTGCGGTCAATGCAGGGCGACCAATATCAAAGCCATACTTGGTTGCCATCTCTTTTAGCTCAAACAAAGCGCGAATTTGCTCAGAGAGTTCTTCACGCAGACGAATTGTTTCTTCGTCCATTACATCCAATTCGAGAGATTCTTTCTGGGTCTTTTTGTCATCAATCAAGCGATCAACCCCATATAGAGCCACACGGCGATAGTCACCAATGATCCGTCCCCTTCCATAGGCATCAGGCAACCCTGTAATGATCCCCGATTTCCTTGCCTTCCGCATCTCACTGGTATAAGCGTCAAATACACCATCGTTATGGGTTTTACGATATTTAGTAAAAACCTCTTCCGTTTGGGGATCAAGTTGATAGCCATAGGCTTCTAGTCCCGCCTTCACCACACGAATGCCGCCATAGGGCATAATGGCGCGTTTCAGAGGTTTATCGGTTTGTAAACCCACAATTTGTTCTAGTTCACGACTAATATATCCTGCATCATGGGCAGCGATCGCCGTTGGAACCTTTGTATCAACATCCAACACCCCCTTTTCACGCTCTAGCTTCATTAGTTCCAAGACTTCCTGCCAAAGCTGTTGTGTTCTTGCGTTTGGTGCAACTAGAAATTCGGCAGATCCTTCATAGGGAGTGTAATTCTTTTGGATAAAATCCCTAACGTTAATTTCTCTTGTCCAACTGCCTTCCGTAAAGCCCTGCCATTCTACATACATAGCTTTAATCTCCTATTTTTTTGTGAAAGATTAAAATCAATTTGTCTTTCTATTCCATTATAGATTTACCAACAAGTTCCCAAGAGAATGCTGTTAATGTTATTACAAAAGTTAACTACGCGATCGGCTCATCACATCGCTTCATGACAACACAATCTTGGGGTTAGTTAGGTCATGAAACCTGCTGTAAATTATTTCCATTCACACAGTTGTGTTGGAGAATTACTGATAGTTGCCATTTGCCAAAGTAGCGATCGCATTTTGAGCATTAATCCTATTGCCAGAGAGTAATCCACCCATCGAGATAGTTACTAAAATCACACCGCAGAACTTGAAGAGATTGTTCTTGCTAGGCACAATTGCATCACCTCCTAAATAGGAAGTTGCCTATATCTATATTCTAACTGATGTTACGTGGAACGGGCTTGGAGACCAAGCCCCTACCTATACAACGTAGGGATTTGGTCTCCAAATCCTCTTTTAAGATGACTTGGAAACATGATGGCGATCTTTGTTCCACGTAACATCAGTTCTAACTAATGCCAATTGATAAAAGTGTGACTACACTTCTATGAATTAAAGTCCAAACCCTTGCAGGGTTTGAATTTTACAAAATGGCTATGCCATTTTGTAATTTGATGTAACAGAAGGCGGCGCTTCGCGCCGCTTTCTGTTGTTAATGCAAACTAAATTGCGACAAATGGCTTAAACTTTCATCGGAACTGTGAGATCGCCGCCCTCGTCAAAATAGCCAGAACAGGAATTATACAGACAGCAGAGAAGCTAATGAAAACCAAAGCGATCGCCTTGAGCGTGATAACCGCCTTCTTAGTCAGCATTCCCAACTTTGGCAAAGTTGCAGCCGTATCCGCCGCACCCAATGATTTTGAGCCTGAAGAAAAAATCACAATGGAAGTCTATCGGGCAGCAAATCCTGCGGTAGTAACTATCAGAACCACAAATAGCACTGGCTCAGGTAGTTTCATTACCCCTGAAGGCTTAGTAATTACCAATGAGCATGTCATTCGTGATGCCAAAAATGGGCTAGTCAGAATTATTAATACTGAAGGCAAAACCTATAACGGACAAGTTCTTACGGTTGATCGCAAAAATGACTTGGCTTTAGTGCGTGTTAACTCTAGCGATCGCTTCCCGACCTTAGCATTTGCCGATCGTGAAAACATTCTTGTTGGTCAAAGAGTATTTGCGATCGGTAGTCCCTTTGGATTGTCAGGTACGCTCACCACAGGCATTCTCAGCCGTGTCGCAACCAATGGCGATCTGCAAACTGATGCCAGACTCAATCCTGGAAACTCTGGGGGGCCATTGCTTAACTCTCGCGGTGAAATGATCGGGGTAAATAAAGCAATTCTCAGCCCCGATGGACGCTCCAATACAGGTATTGGCTTTGCCACAAGTGCCCCCATAGCTAAAGAATTTCTCACCCGTAGCGCGGCGATCATCAAGCCCAATGCTGTAGCCAGTCTGCCTAGTTCTCAGACGAAACCAGCACCTGCCCTATCGTCTCAAACCGCAGCCCCAGCGATCTCCTCGGCGCAAACTGCACCACAAACTGCACCACAAACTACAGCGCAGACTGCTCCATTAGCAGAGCGTCCTCAACTAGGAGTAATTCTCAATCCAGCGAGTCTCACTGTTTATGAAGTGCGCCCTAACTCTCTCGCTAGTCTCATGGGTTTAAAGCGTGGCGATCGGCTTGTTGGTTTAAATGGCGCACCGATCAAAGATGCGAAACAAATTGTTGATTATCTAGCACAGCGTCCATCGGTTGCACTTTTGACCGTAGCTAGAAATACAGGTATTACCAACTATCAAATCAAATTTTAAAGCCCAAAAGAGAAATGGCGGCGCAAAGCGCCGCCATTTCTCTTTTGAATTGCTGGGATAGGAAAATGGGTTTAACGTGAATTCGATATTGCCATTTGGGGCGTGCTTCGCACGCCCCAAATGGCGAAAAATGGTAAGAATCGCTTAGCGATTCTTACCATTTTTCGCTTTCGCAGAACTGACGTGTTTTTAAATTTGAGAGGACACATCGATCTCCCGTAAAAATTTAGCGCTATCTTCTGGCATCGCTGGATTAATATACATGCCACTACCTAGCTCAAAGCCTGCCGCCTTAGTTACTCGCGGCACGATCGCTAAATACCAATGGAAATAGTCAGATTGCCGCTCATCGGTGGGCATAGAGCGAATTGTATAATTGTACGAAGGATTGTTTAAACCATAATAAAGCTTAGCTAGAACTGTTTTTAGACTGTAGGCAAGATCCTCTAGTTCAGTATCGGTAATATCACCAAAGCAAGAAACATGTTTTCGAGGAAATACCCACATATGGAAAGGGGACAGCGCTGCATAGGGGATAAACGTGACAAAATGTTCTGTTTCTAAAACAATTCGCTCTTTTGCCTTTAACTCATCTCGAAGCGTATAACAGAATAAACATTCGCCCATATCATCAAAATAACTAATTGCTTCGACCATGCGATAGCGAATCTGGGAAGGCACGACAGGCGTGGCAGTAATTTGTGAATGGGGATGCTCCAAAGATGTCCCTGCGCTCTCACCATGATTTTTAAAAATAATGATGCTCTCAATGCGCTTATCTTCACTAATAGCGTTATAGCGCTGACGATAAGCTTTGAGAATATTGATCACATCACTAATATCCATTAAGGCGATCGTCGCATTGTGGTCGGGATGTTCAATTAAGACTTCGTGATAGCCAACACCCGTAATCGAGCGATGAATGCCTTCGCTATGCCGAATGCGATCGCCAATGGGAGAAAGTGCAGGGTACTTGTTCGGGATAATCCGCACTCGCCAACCACGTTCATCTTCTATCCGAAAATATTCGGTTTCCGATGGATTTTCATTGCCTTTACAAAAAGGACAGCTATGTTTATAGCTCGGCAATTCTGGAGGCATATCGTCATGCGATCGCACAAATTCATGTGGACGCTTGGATCTCTCTGTGGCAAAAATCACCCAGTCCTTAGTGATCACGTTTTGGCGAAGATGTGACATGGCAATTTACGAGGTTTGAGTACTAAGCGATATCTAAGTAAACTACAGTCCGATTGCGCCCCTGATGTTTAGCTAATTTACAGACTATAACGTCTCTTTTAACATCCAAAATCCCGCAAAATGTTCTTCGTCAGGATTTTTTTGTACAGCTAAGAAATGAAATCCCTGAGAATTTTGTTTGGCTTTTTCAAAGGCGGCTCCTTGGGCGATCGCCTCTTTGTCCTTAGGTGCTTGCAAATTTGCTAAAACCCATTGAGCATCAGCACTTGCTTCTAATTGCATCTGTGTGCGATCGCCTAGTAAGTTGCGTTCAAACTTAATGAATATAGGATCAACACCCGACATCCATGCCGCTAAAGCTGTTGCCCTTGCCGAAATAATAATAATTCCTGAAATGATGGTATCGGGATCGAGGTGATTGATATCCAGCAGTTCGCTAAAGTCCATCGACCATTCCTTGGCATCTGCAAAATCACCTGCTTTCAGTGATACTAAGATCCACCGTTCACCCATGAGCGCATCAGGAACCGGCTTGGGGGATTGGGCTGCTAATACTTTTAATGGTAAAGGATTAGGATCGACGGCTTGAAATCCGTCACGATTAGGATAAATGCTTGCCATTCTCTCAACTAACCAAGCTGACATCGTAAATACTCGCCGTGATGCTTGTCCAGTGATCCCTGCTAGTTTACAACCACGCATAATAATATTCGTCATGCTGGGACGGAAAAAGCGGATCTTAATCGGAGTTTGGCCTATACTATTTACGCAATCAGTGAGCTGCTTGGCTAACCATTCGGAGTTGACCTCTGTGGAGGGGCATTCTCGTACCCATTCAAACTGGCGATCGCGATCGCAGATCAGCAATTCCCAAACTTTTTTATTATTGCTATCCAGCAAGGGACGGGAATAAAAATCTAACTCCCAAATATTTGACATAACTTAATTTTTAAATTGACTCTAGATACCATGGTTTTTTTCATGTTAACGTCAATTCGACGACCGCGCAAAATGGTAAAAATCGCAGAGTGATTTTACCATTTTGCACCATTTGCGCGGCGCAAATGGCTATATCGAATTCACATCATGTTATCGTGATCGCTACCTCTAGAGTTTTTTAGTTTGCTAAGACTCCTAATTTATTCAGTCTTTGGACAATTTCTTCTAACAGTTGCGTATAACTATAATTAGTTTTTTGGAGGATTTTTTGGACTGATCCACTCAGACGAATACAGTCTGCATTAGTTAAATCTTTAGCAGTGACGACAATAATGGGAATTGGTGGAGTATTGTATCGCAGTCTCAGTAGATGAATTAATTCAAAGCCATCGAAATTGGGCATCATCAAATCAAGCAGAATTAGCTGCGGCATATTCTCTGCCATTACTTCTAAGGCTTCATATCCATCTTGGGCTTCAAAAACAACACAACTTTCTTTTTCTAACATTCGTTTCAACATGGCTCTGGTGTTAATATCGTCTTCAATCACCAACACTGATATCTCAGTCTTTTGTTCACTGCGGTATTTATCAATGCTCGTAAGCAAGCGATCGCGATCAATCGGCTTAAACAAATAATCATTTGCGCCAATCTCATAAATTGGATGGTTCTCGTCGCTATCATTAGTTGTCAGTAAAATGATCGGTATTCCAGAAGTTAAAGGTTGTGACTTTAATTCCTTAAGCATTTCCCATCCATTCATAGAGGGAGTTTGCATATCTAAAATAATTGCATCAGGTAGAATTTGGTAGACCAATTTCATCCCATTTTCTCCACTCAAGGATGAGTAAACGGAAACTCCTAAGTGACTGAGAGAAGCATGGGTACTCTGATGGATTAAAGGATCGTCAGCAATCACTAAAATTGAAGAATGTTTTTGCTGGGGATTATCTGATTCTTTTTGCAGAGATTCAGGCAATTCTGATAATTTAGGTAGAGAATTTTGTTCGTTTTTAGGCAAATTCTTAGTAGCTCTTTCGCAATCAACAGGTAAACAAATTGTGAAAGTAGAACCTATTCCTAATTCACTATTAACCGTAATATCGCCATTCATCATTTGACAAAGACGATGACTAATAGCAAGCCCTAGACCTGTTCCTCCATATTGTCTTGTCGTGGAGCTATCAGCTTGATTGAATGGCTGAAATAGGCGTTGCAAGTTTTCTGGACTAATTCCTATACCTGTGTCACTAATCATGAAGCAAAAAAATTCTCCTTGAACATAATTTTGGCGATTGACCTGAATTTTAATTTCCCCTGATTTTGTGAACTTACAGGCATTGCTTAAAACATTTAAGAGAACTTGTCGCAGGCGCGTCATATCGGCGCGAATTTCCCCGAGTTGCAAATCGCATTCTATCTCTAGACGATTATTGTTTTTGAGTAACAATGGCTGAATCGTTTTACTGGTATCAAAAACCAGCATTGGCACATCAAAATCATCGTAATAAATTTCTAATTTACCTGCTTCAATTTTGGTCATATCCAAAATGTCATTAATCAAATCTAGGAGATGCTTGCCAGATCGATAAATTTTCTGGAGATCATCCGTAAAATCATCTAATCCCAATAAAGCGGCATCTTCCTGTAACATCTCGCTATAACCGATGATCGCATTGAGCGGTGTGCGTAACTCATGGCTCATATTGGCAACAAAGGTGCTTTTAGTGCGACTAGCTTCTAAAGCGCGATCGCGTGCTAGTGCGAGTTCTTCATTCATCAAACGGAGGGTCTCTTCATCGCGCTTACGGCGCATCAACACCCCTAACTGCATAGCGATCGCACTGATTAAACCCACTAATTGCTGATCGCGATCGTTGGGCGTTCTCATAAAGAAAGCCATGATTGCGACAACCTTAGTATCAGCAGAGACTGGAATTGCAAGCCCCGATCGCAAACCACATTCTAAAGCTGGATATTTGCGTAAAAAGTGTGATTCTGTCTCTAGAGAAACATCCCAAATCCACTCTGGTCTTTGATTTTCCCACACTCTTCCTGGGAAACCTAACCCCGTAGAAAAAGAGATTCTTTCACTAATTTGACGGAAATTTCCCAAGCCATCGATACTGCTGTACCATGCAGGGCTACAGATCAAATGCTCATTCCCCGCAGGTATCCAAGCTTCACCATAGTCCCATCCCGTAAATTGACAAATTTTGGTGAGAGCAACTTCTAGCGCTGTTTGAAAATCGTTAGCAGCACCAATTTCTAAAGTTAAGCATTGCAATAATTGTGATTCTTCTTCCGCCCGCTTACGTTGAGAAATATCCTGTACAGTACCTTCAAATCCGATCAGAGTGCCATCAAAACTTCTAACTGCGCGTACATTTTCTGAAATCCAGATTTTTGTGCCATTACGTCGATAAACCTGAGACTCAAAATTAGAAACAGTATCATGGGTTCGCAAAATATTAATGAATTCTTGACGGCGTAATGGGTTGACATAAATCTGATTGGCAATATTTGTGACATTACTAATTAGAGCCTCCGCCGAAGCATAACCATAAATCTGAGCTAACATGGAATTGGCGATCAGATAACGTCCATCAATCGTCGTATGGAAAATCCCCTCGATCGCATTCTCAAAAATACTTTGATATTTGGCTTCAGCATTTTCGAGTTCGTTACGCAGTTTGGAAGTTCTTAATTGCAGTAATTTGTGAATTTCCGTCGCCTGCTGTACGACTTCCACTAAATCTTCTACCTTGAAAGGCTTTGTAATATATTTAAAAACTTTTGATTGATTAATTGCTTCTACCAAATCGACAACATCGGTATGAGCGGTCAGAATAATCCGCAACGTGTCAGGATAGTGATCTGCAACTTGACTCAAAAACTCTGTCCCCGACATCATGGGCATTCGCTGATCGGAGACGATTACCGCAATGTCTTGTTCATTCGCTAAAATTGTCAAAGCATCAAACCCATTTTTAGCTCGCAAGACCAGATGACTTCGATGAAAAATACGTTGAAGCAAGTCTAAGTTGTCTTCTTCATCATCAACAATCAATAGTTTGCTGCGAGATTTTTTGCTTTGTTTATTTTCTGATGAACTATGCATGTATGTGGTTACGAAGATGTTTTCAAATTAAAATAAGCGACTAGTCTTAGGCTGATATCTCTAGTAATTTAAACAAAAATATATGACAAAGATTGTATTAACGGGTGCTACTGGATTTGTTGGTGTGAAGCTAGTTGAGCGTTTACATGCTTTAGATAATCGCATTATCGTTTTAGCGCGTAATTCCCAAAAAGCCAATCAACAATTTCCCCAAGAATCTTTTCCCAATGTTGAAGTAGTTAGCTACACGCCTTTTAAATTAGGTGATTGGGCGAAGGTGATATCTGGTAGTGATGCAGTAATTAATTTGGCAGGCGAACCCATCGCTGGTGTGCGTTGGACTGATAAGCGAAAACAAGAAATCCGTGATAGTCGTATTTTAACTACAAAAGTGTTGGTTGAGGCGATCACCCAAACCGATGTGAAACCAAAGGTATTAATTAGCAGCTCAGCGATCGGTTACTACGGTACTAGTCTGAATAAATCCTTTGATGAATATAGTAATGCAGGTGATGACTTCTTAGCTAATGTCTGCAAAGACTGGGAAGCTACTGCTGATGTTGTTACAGGCTTGGGTGTGCGCCTCGTCAAGCTGAGAACAGGAATTGTGTTAGGAATGGGGGGAGCGATCGCTAAAATGTTACCGATTTTTCAAGTTGGCGGTGGTGGCAAAATTGGTACTGGCAAGCAATGGTTTTCTTGGATTCATCGCGATGATCTGGTAGAACTAATCATCTATGCTGTGAATAATGCTCAGATTACAGGGGCGCTTAATGGGACGGCTCCTAAAGCGGTCACCAATGAAGACTTTACGGTTGCCTTTGCTAAAGCAATTAAACGTCCTGCCTTTTTACCTGTGCCTGCGGCGGCTTTGATTTTGGTATTTGGCGAAGGGGCAACGGTATTGCTAGATGGGCAAAAAGTTATGCCACACAAAGCCGAGATTAATAAATTTACCTTCCAATATCCTGATATTGACAAAGCACTAGGCCAAATTTTTGCTTAATAAAAAGGCTTAATAAAAAGGGAGAGTGAACTTAGTTCACTCTCCCTTTTTGATATGGGCCGAGCTGGATTTGAACCAGCGTAGGCGTAGCCAGCGGATTTACAGTCCGCCCCCATTAACCACTCGGGCATCGACCCTTTGCTTGACTGTTTTCCAAGCGGATCTAATCATATACACTTATTGCACTACTTGCAATAGGCTTTTTTATAAAAAATAAAAGGAAGCTAATCTTCTTTCTATTTTTTAGAGAAGCTGATCGCGATCGCACTTAAAAAAGCAATTCCCATCACACCTGCGATCGGATTGCCATGAATACCCGTTACCCATTCAGGCACAATGCCTGTTGGTTTTAACCAATGGGTCGTATTGACAATGTAATAGCACCAAACTAAGCCCCCATGTAAACCCACCGCGATCCCTAATCTACCATCACATCTGCGTCGCGCCATTACTAGGGCAACACTAAGCATCACTAAGCCGAGAAATTGGCTCCATGTTTCTAGAATTACATTTAGGGGCTTGATAAAGTGCAAAATCGCAAATACTAAGCTACAACCCAATAAAGCTGTATTTTTTGAATAATCACGCTCTAGCTCCGATAGCATCCAACCCCGAAACAACATTTCTTCCGCAAATCCTACGCCCACAGAAGTCAAAAGCCCTGGCAATATCGCCCCTTGCCAATCGACAAAATACACTCCAATTGCTGGTAGTAGATTATCTGGTAAAGGCTGCTGCCAAGTAACAGTTTGCACTGCTAGCCAACCCAGACTTACCTGTAGTCCAAAAAAAATAATCAGGGTCACGCAGCCTAGTCCTAAGCCAAACAAAAAATCGCTGCCATTTGTGCGCGTAAATGACAAACCGTAGTAGCGATAGGGCTGCGAATATTTAGCAATTTTGCGACCCCAGAACCAAATTAACCCCAAAAATCCGCAATACAACAAAATGGTTAGCCCCACGCCGACCGCCTCACCCCAAATCAAATACATTGGTGCAGCGATCGGTAGCCATAGCACCAATAAAGTGATTAAAAACAGAATGATGCGGGCTGGGGCTGGATAGGAATTTAAGCGATCGAGATTCACAATAAAAAACAGGTAGGATTTTGTTAATAACAATCCTAACTGTTCTATATACGGCTGTCGTCAGTCTTGTCAGGACATAAAACCCAAAAGATAAGATGCGGCGCTTCGCGCTGCATCTTATCTTTTGGGTTTTAATTAAGAAGACAATGCTTTGCACTGTCTTTTTTATGACTCAGGTTCAATGGTGCTAGTTAAGCCTTTGCTTTGTAGTCCTTCACAATAAAATTCAGCATGTTCCTGTACACAGGTAATTACTAGGGCGCATCCACTCGCATGAGCCGCCATCATAATATCGACAGCTTGTGGCTGGGTAAGCCCATTTACGACTTGCATTAAGGTTTCAACAACGTATTCCATAGAGTTGTAATCGTCGTTATGTAACAAAACCCGATATCTAGGTGCAATTTTGCGTATGGTTTCGGGACGTTGAATAGTTTCGGTAGACATATATTAGGTAGCCTCTAATAAAGGTTTGCAATCAGGGAAATTTATGTTTTTAGATAATTGCGGTATTATAGCGATTTTCATTTTGCCTACGGCAAAATGAAAACTAAAAACCCTTGATGGGATTGATTTTTTGTTTTCAAATGAGTGCATACTCATTTGAAAACCGCTATAGTTTGGGTTATTAAGTAAGATGAAAGTGTTTGTGGATCTGCTTTGTAGATAAGACAGTAATAATACTTAATACTCACTTACATTATAAGTACGAACCCTAAAAATGTGAAGTGGACAGCTTTTTACTCCAAAAAAATAGGGAGCCTAGCTCTACATTCGAGCAAGAATTGCCCAAAAGAGAAAGGGGGCGCAATGCGC
>JBJTVM010000478.1:0-5939 GCA_046081205.1 Pseudanabaena sp.
GGATGGGAATCTATGCGGCGCTGGCTGTGTCTGAGGTATGGCGTTATGACTTTAAAGTAATGACGTTTTGGATATTGGTGGATGGTGTGTATCAGTCCTGCGAGACTTCGAGCGCTTTGCCATTGGTGAAGGCGATCGCGGTGCAGGGTTTGCTGAGTGAGGCGGTGAGTATGGGTGAGACAAGTTGGGCAAGGTGCGTGAGGGAGTGGATAAGACAAATAGCCAAGCTGGAAATATAACTATAGCGGTTTAAAATTATTCGTACATTAGTTAAAGGAATTTAGAGTGAAAATTCATAAGTGGGCGATCGCCATATTATTGTGGGGTTTCCTGTTTAGGGCTGTATGCGCGATCTATCTCAACATCGGCTTTGACGAAGCTTACTATTACCTATATACCCAAAATCTCAACCTAAGTTATTTCGATCATCCACCACTAGTGGCTCTTACCGCAGGAATTGGGATCTGGCTAACAGGTGCAGTTACGCCTTTTACATTGAGAATTGGGGGCGTTTTACTTTATACAGGCACATTAATCTTTTCCTATTTGGCTAGTCGTAAACTGTTTGGCGATCGCACAGCCACTTTAACCCTAGCAATTCTGACCACAATTCCGATCTTCCAGATTGCCTTTGGGATTCTCACTCTACCTGATAATGCTTTGATGTTTTTCTGGTCAGCTTGCTTATGGGTTGCCGCCGCAGAATTTTTTCCGTCTGATCAAGTTTCTAATCAAGTTAGTGATTACAAACCTACCTACCGCCTTGCCATTATTGGTTTACTAGTTGGTTTAGCATTTCTAGGTAAATATCATGGAGTGCTTCTCGGTGGTGGATTAGTACTATTTTGCTTGTTCAGCCGTCGCCATCGCGTAGCTTTATTCTCAGTCTGGACTTTAGCCTCGATCGCTTTATTTGTGATCGCCATTTCTCCAGTGCTGATCTGGAATTACCAACATGAATTTGCGTCGTTTCGATTTCAGAGTGGGCGAGCTGTACCTTCTCAGGGATATAACCTAGAGCGATTGTTGGTAACCATTCTATTAGCACTGGGTTATCTGTTCCCTACTTTTGGGTTTCCTCTATGGTGGACAAGTTTTCGGACATTAGGCGAGTTGGTACAAGATGCGGCAAGACAAAACAAGACAAAAGAAGACAATCATGAATTAGCGATCGCCGAAGATATCCTTTGCAACAAAAGATTGCTAATTCTCTGTGTATCAGCACCAATTTTCTTTGGGTTTACTTTTATGGGCGGATTTATCCAAATCCTGCCCTCATGGCATATGCCAGGATTTTTTGGAGCAACACTTTTACTAGGTGAACGGGCTGCTCAAGTGCAGTTAAAGCGTCCCAAATTTATTCGCAATTGGCTTTGGGGATCGGGGGTGGTAATTTTGCCACTGTTGTTAATTGGCTTACTGCATGTGCATTTGGGGATCGCCCAAAAAGGTGGGAATGCAGCGATCGCAGGTGGTTTCTGGGAAGCCAAAGATGATCCCTCTACCCAGATGATAGACATTGAGCAGTTACGTCAAGCCTTTGTTGATTCACCCATTCTCAAAGCAGAGTTAGCAAAATCTGATTTTGTATTTAGCAATAATTTCTTTGTGGCAGGACAGGTGGGCATGGCGATCGAGCCACTAGGCAAAAAAGTTACCTGTTTTGATGAAGATGTGCGCGGATTTGCCTATTGGAGCAAAGCTGAAGATTTTGTCGGCAAGACTTCTCTTTACATTACTTCCGAGCAATTTATAAAAGATGAAAGATTTCCCCAACCCTTAGATAAATATGCTGGTTACTTTCAATCTTTAGAAAAAATTGCAGACATCCCCATTAAACGTGGTGGTCAAGCAGTCCAAATTTTTCCAGTCTATCGCGCATCCCCAATGCTAAAACCCTATCCGCGACCCTATGGATAAAATGCAAGGCTTTGTCCATCGCCTAAGTAGCAGAATAGCGACGCTTAGCGCCGCTATTCTCCTATTTAGGGTTAGCGGCTTGCAACTCATTGAGTTGGATATTTTGGCTGCGAATACGACGGGATAGCAAACGAATAATATTTACCGCAATATCGGGAGTTTCATCGATCGCCTCATATAGCTGTTGCTGCGTTAGCACCAGACAATCACAACTAGAAATGGCTGTCACCGAAGCCGATCGCGGCTCTGCATCAAACAATGACATTTCGCCAAAGCAACTACCTTTATCTAAAATCGCCAGATCCTTATCCCCTAAATGCACCCGTACCCGACCCGCAACCACAATATATAGGGAGCGGCCATCCTTTCCTTGAGCAAAGATCGTTTTGCCAGATGGGTAGGAAACCTCGCTCATAATCGAAGCAAGTCGAACCAAAAAGTCATCGCGCAGTTCTTTAAAAATCGGAACTCCGCGCACCAATAGCAATCGATCAATACTGGTTAACATGACCTAAGACTCCCCATACCCATTTGGTTTGTCGCCCATTCTGGCTTTTATCTCAGTATCTATATCTTTACTGTCATGCAAATTATCACTTAGATTTAGAATATTTTTGCCATTATTTTGAAAGTAATAGGAAATAGCCCTTGCTTGGGCAAGCACCAAAGAATCACGATCCTTCAATAGTCGTGGCAAAACTTTCAGCAACGATCGCGGCGAAGCAACTTGCAAATAAGAAATAACCGCCTCTCTCACAAAGCCTGTGGGATGTTCTAGACATTTCAACATTGCCTCCGCAGGTAAGCTCCAGTATTGTGTCCGAGCTACGTGAAAACAGCAAGCTAACGTCCAATCTGACAAGCAATGGCGCAAATCTACAAGTTGCTGTAGACGCTTGGACGGAGCCAGAGGCTGATAGGGGTGAATGTTTGCCAGAATACTTAGTTTGTCAGTGATCGAGCGATTATCAACCACTGATAGGATAATTTGCTTAACGCTCAAGTCAACTGTATTGTCTAAGATTTCCATACCGCGAGCGAGGCTGCTCTTAGAATCAGACAAAATATTAAAAGCTGCTGCCTGAATTGCTGATGCTGAATAAAGTAATTTCATCATCAAGAAAATTCGTTCCAAGCTGCCGATCGCCTCATTTTGTAAAGAATCGATCAATAAACTCGCTTCTGTGGTGGGGACTTGATCCACAGACAGATCGACTACACCTGCCCAAGCTTCAGTCATCACTCCCAACTCTTGGATTACCATTTTCTCAATGCCACTACGCCCGATCAGTTCAAGGATTGCTTCAATACCTTGCTCTTGGGGTATACGGATGAGGGTACGCAAAATTTGTCGTCGATTCTTACCCCAAGATTTAGACAAATTATTGGCTAGCACCGCAATGGAAGCCTGAGATCCTATTTCACCCAAAATATCCCATGCAAGTATGCGTACATTGTCTGGACTGCGATCGCTAAAGGACAGTTCTAGCAAAGAGGGAATCGCGTCATCGCCAAGGGTTACTAAAGCCTCGTAAGCAGCTTTGCGCGTTGCTTTGTAATGTAAACCCCGAATAATTGATGGGAAATATTCGCTTGTACGAGTGGCAGCGATCGCCCTGAGCAAGGCACAACGCACCTCAATCGATGGATCTTGCAGCAACTGCGGTACATAAAATCGCAGGGACTGCATAAAGGCAGCTTCGGCTAAAGCCCGACAACCTAACACGCGCTCAGGTTGTGATGAGCTGGTAATCATATGTCGCAAAGTATTAGTTGCCTCAGCAACCTGTGTCGAAGCTCCAAGCCTCATCATCAAAGCCACTGCCGTACCTCGAATAATCGGATTTTGTTCTGGTCTCAAATACTTGCGTAATCCATCAATGTCACGATTTTTTTCATCGGCGATCAACACGTAGCGCAGACATAGAGCTTGTACCTGTGGTGATGCATTCGGAGACTGCATCACTTCACGAATATATGACAAATACTTAGACTCAGGATTTTCCAACATGGCAGCAATGCTTTGCGCCTGCAAATCTGGGGTCATCTGTGACAACATCGGCGCAAGGGTTTCACCAACAGCTTGAGGCACAATTTGTGTCAATAGATCAATACATACCGATTGTTCGTTCTGGGTTTCGGCTCTAGTCATCGACTCCGACACCGCTCGACGAACTTCACGAGTATCAACAGTTAATAAGCTGAGTTGCCCACGCTCCACACTCTGGATCAAAAGCTCCAAATACCCCCGTCTCAATAACCAAATAATTACCACCCAGACAATACCAACAAAGACTATTACTCCTGCAAACCACTGAGCAAAAATAGCATCACTAATATTGTTACGCCTAAAAATTTCACTTACAACCCAAATCAATACCCCTGCTCCGCCTGTTGCCAAAGGATCGGCAATACCCCTCACAAAAGATTGAATTTGGCTACGAAAGCTGTCTGGTACAGCCTGAAAGAGGGTGGGTGCTGTCGCTGCAACAATCGTGAACCGAAATAGTTCATCAAAGAATTTGAGCACCACAAATCCTGTCAATAGCCCAAATGGAGCAAATCCTGCAATCATCCCTGTAATGATGATGCCCACAGGGGGCATCAGAACTGCAAAAAATACGCCAATTCGTTCAATAATTCGACTAGAGCCAAAAAGCTGGAGAGCTAGCTTAAAGACTCCCATAAGTCCGCCAAAAATCCCCAAAAAGCTACCGATCGCTTCTTCAGTTTTTAGATGAATTTCCAGTTGTGACTGATACTGAAACTCAATCATGAAAAATAAAACTTGAGCCGCAATAAAAAAGCCAAACAAAAGCCAAACATACTTACGGATGTTGCCTTTTAAAGTACGGGTAGAAATTCCGCGATCTTCTTCACTGTTATAAATAGAGTTAGGAAAAGCTTGTTTATAGCGGGTACTCAGATAAAAAAGTACAACAGCCCCGATCGCTAACATCAAACAAGTGGCAAGGGTCATATTCGTTGCCCCACCCCAACTCACCAACAACGGGTAGGAAAACCCCGCTACTATTTCCGCAACAATAATCCCTGTACTAATTAGAGGAAAAGCTCGTTTAATTTCTCGAATATTAAACAATTGGTTGGCGGCAATATCATTATTAATATTGCTAAGTACATAGATCCCCTCAACCCATAGTCGAATTCCGAATACGGCTGCCAAGTAAATAAATGATTTGCTTTCTTGCATGAGTCCCATCCATGCTAGAGGCAGTGGCAGAGCCAGCAAGCAAGATATGCCTAGCATCACCCAACGCAAAGGAAAGATTTTTTGCAGCCATGAATAAAACACACCTAAAGCCGTCACCACAAAAGCGGTGGCAATGTACACCCAAGTCAAATTTTCGGCTGTGTAAGCTTGCAAGAACAAGGTAGAACTAGAATACTCAAGCCATACTGCCCCAATCGAGGTTGCACCGTAAAATAAAAACATCAAAAATGTGCGCTCAGCCTCGTCTGGACGCAAATTGACGATTTTTAGAAATCGGCGCATCGGAGAATTAGAGTTAGGAATGACGGGTGCAGTCATCTGGGTGTATTCATGGATGATGGCGATCGTTTGACGATATGGTACTACAAGAACGCAAATCTGCAATGACAGCTATTCCGCCAATTATTTCAATTTCACAGGGACATCTCAATATTTGGGAAATTTGTCGGCGTAAATATCAATATAGCTTTCTAGAGGAGTTGAGTTTACCTGAAGCTGATTTGCAGAGCAAAAAAAATTTGTTACTGGGCTCTCATTTTCACCTACTGATGCAGCAAAAAGAGCTAGGTCTAGATGTAGCAGTGTTAGCCAGTAGCGACCCCAAGTTGAGATCATGGCTAGATGCTTTTGAGCATCAGCCTCCAAAAATGATTGCTGGCGGTCGCCTCTGCGAACATCGACGCACATTAGAAATGCCAATCGAAATGTCGCTGCATCATAGACAGAATAGTGATCATGGTCAAGGGTATTTTGTCTTAACTACAATTTACGACTTTTTGATTTTTGG
>JBJTVM010000479.1:0-6279 GCA_046081205.1 Pseudanabaena sp.
CAAAGCACTGTATTTTTGTATAAGAACTATAGAAGCAAAAATAAAATGACTCAAGCACCTGCTCGTACATCTCTATATGAGTCTGATTTTTTGCTGTGGACTCAAGATACTGTAGACAAACTCAAGGCTAGGGATTTTGACCATTTAGATATTGAAAACTTGATAGAGGAGATCGAGAGCTTGGGAATATCTCAGAAAAAAGAGGTCAGGAATCGTTTGAGGGTGTTACTAGCCCATCTACTGAAACGGATGTATGTAAATATGCCTGACTGCTTTGAGGGCTGGGAAAACACTATCAGAACCCAAAGGACTGATATCGAGGTTGAACTTGATGATATGCCTAGCCTCAAAAGGTTTTGGGATGAATTTTTTGATTCAGCATGGAAATATGCTTTAAAGGATGTTAGGGGTGAATACTCAAAAAAAGGGTATCAATTTCCTGACACATGGCAATTTAAGCGAGATCTTGACACAATGTTAACTATTGATTTTTGGGAATAGGGAGCTTTTTTAACAAAAGCAAACCCTATTTTTAATAGCAAGAAGGGACGCATTGCGTCCCTTCTTGCTATTAATGGTAAAGGTTTTGAGAAATTAAGCTTCGTTCAGAGCAGCAATACCAGGCAAGATTTTGCCTTCGAGCAGCTCTAAGCTTGCGCCACCACCAGTGGAGATGTGGCTCATCTTGTCAGCAACACCAACCTTCTCAACCGCAGCTACAGAGTCACCGCCACCGATAATGGTGATTGTGCCAGTGGCTGTGAGATCAGCAAGAGTATGGGCGATCGCCTCAGTACCAACCGCAAACTTATCAAACTCAAATACACCCATCGGGCCATTCCAGATTGCAGATTTGCATTCAGCAAGCGCAGCTTGGAATACCTTTACGGAGTCAGGACCAATATCCAAGCCCATCCAACCATCGGGAATATTGTCAATGCTCACGGTTTGGGCATTAGCATCAGGCTTGAAGTTATCAGCTACAACTACATCAGTAGGCAACAAGAACTTGACACCACGATCTGCTGCTTTCTTTTCGAGGGCGCGAGCCAAATCTAGCTTATCTTCTTCAACCAAAGACTTGCCAACACTCAAGCCGCGAGCCTTGTAGAAGGTGAAGATCATGCCGCCACCGAGCAGTAACACATCAACTTTATCTAGCAAAGTTTCGATAACACCGATCTTACTAGAAACCTTAGAGCCACCAACGATCGCAGCTAGAGGACGCTGAGGATTGTCGATCGCGCCACTGAGGTACTGCAATTCTTTATCCAACAAGAAACCAGCAACTGAGGTACTGAGGTATTTGGTCACGCCTTCCGTCGAAGCATGGGCGCGGTGAGCAGTACCAAAAGCATCATTTACATAAATGTCAGCCAAAGATGCGAGTTTTTGGGCAAATTCAGGATTGTTCTTCTCTTCTTCAGGATAAAAACGTACATTTTCTAGCAAAGCGACATCGCCGTTGTTAAGAGCATTAACTTGAGCCGCAACTGCGTCACCAATACAATCGTCAGTTTTGACAACTGGCTGGCCAAGTAACTCCGATAAACGTACAGCTACAGGATTGAGGCGGAGGCTTTCGGTAACACCCTTGGGTCTACCGAAGTGACTGGTAAGGATTACGCGAGCGCCAGCTTCGGTGAGGTACTTAATGGTTGGTAATGCAGCCCGAATACGGGTATCGTCGGTAATTTTGCCTGTTTCGTCTTGAGGAACGTTAAAATCAACTCTTACTAAAACTTTCTTGCCTGCTAATTCCGCAGCAGTCAAACTTGCAAGACTTTTCTTCGCCATAAAATTTTTATACTCGTAGTATATAAAGTTGCTTTTTTACTATGTCTTAATAATTTTACCGAATTCCGTCCAGTTTAAACCCCAAAAAAAATAAGAGGCGACGCATAGCCATGTCTCTTAATTTATTGGTAATAGTTTTTTACAAACCCAAACCCTTAAAGTTGCGCCCCTGCGGGGCGCAACTTTAAGGGTTTGGTAATTTCTGCACAGGCACTTAGCTAGCTGTAGTTTCCAAAACAGACTGAAAACCTAATGAATGGTAGTTTCTAAAACAGTTCAAAACTGATGCGATCGCCAAAAATACTAATGGTTATTGAATCTATAGACTGACTTTTTTAAGACATTCAGCAATTATCGAACCGAACTACAAGATAATTTTTGAAAGCGCTGCTGTGCAAAGATTTTAAAAATTATCTTAGTCTTGGTTTGAGCGCAAAGCGTTATAGCTAGTCAGAACTAACCACTCCCTATCCACAGAAGACATCTCTATGTATCGATTTCAGTTAAAAGCTCCCACTCAAAGTGGGGAAATGATTGGTATCGTCGGTTCGATTCCTCAATTGGGATCGTGGGACATTAAAAAATATTTACCTTTGCGTACATCAGGCGATCGCTACCCTATTTGGTGGGTAGATTTAGAAATTGATCCGTTAACCTTGTCTGGCACTGAAACAAAATCCGAAACGAATTTAGACTCAGTTATTGAGTATAAATATGTACGAGTTGCAGCCAACGGTAAAACTGAATGGGAATATGAAAATGATGCTAATCGATGGGTTCCGATTGAGCTAGAGCATATTAATTCCTCAACCTCGACAATTATTGTTGAAGATCAAGCTTTTGGTTATCTTCCCACATTTCCCTATGGATACTTGGAAAAGGCGATCGCCTTAGCTCCAGACGCAAAATCAGCAATACCTTCACCAGATGGAATTAAAGTATTCGTCATCGGCAGTTCTGTGGCGATGGGATGTAGCGCTTGGCTACTCAAAGGTTGGGCAAGTCATCTAGGGCAAGCTTTGCAAGAAAAATATGGGCATCAACTGGTCAATCGATCGCAATTGGGGGCAAATGTCACTAGCACGATTGAACGCTTTGCATCGGTTGTTGTACCTGAAAAACCAGATGTAGTGATCATTTCTCTTTCCTTGGGAAATGAAGGACTTGCTTACTGTCGCCCTCATGATCGCCGAGCAGTGCAGCGTCGCTTTGAGAGTGGGTTACTGCAATTAATTAAGATGACTCAAGATTTAGGTGCTTTACCTATCATTGGTGGTTTATATCCTCATGGAGACTACAACCCCGAACATAATTGGCTGCTACGCGATACCTACCATCGTATGTTGAAGTGGGGAGTTCCTATTCTCGATTGGCTGGATGCGTTGGACAATGGTTATGGAAACTGGAAACATGGCATATCTCTAGATGTGGCTCATCCCAATACCAAAGGTCAGGAGCTAATGTTTCAAGCAATTGATCTCAACATTTTCCAGATTGATCACATTCAGCGATCGCAAGCACAAAGACTAACAGTGCATTCTAGCAAAACATCCGAAATTTCTATTTATGAAGATAAATATGGATTTCAAGTCTTTGCTAACCCTGAGGCTCAGACTTTAAGAATTATCAATAAGTCTGAATATACTTACAACATCACCCCTACTTGGAAGGAATTACAGGAAGCTCTGAAGCGAAAAGCTGGCTTAACTTTTGGTACATCGTATATCTCTAAAAATGATGAACTAGGCTTGGTTCCATTGCTTTCAGTTGGGTTTAATGGCTCAATTGAGAATACAGTTAAAATTCCGATTGGAGTCGATCTCCAATATTGCTCAGCCCTCAAGTTTTTTGCTCCTCAAAACGCAGAAATTCTTTACTATGATGGACATCTAGGTGTTCTTAAAGAAGGTGATCGCACAATTCGGATAATCAATGAGTCCGAAGAAGAATATAACATTCATCCGATGTGGAAAGAAATTCGATCTGCTCTAGCAGCTATGCCTGCGGGTGTTTATCACGATCCCGCTAATCCAGAAGCGCCATTTCGGACGATGATGATTGGCGAACAGGGTTTAGAGAGTCGCGTTAAAGCTCCTGTCAAATCGACAATGCTGCTCAAATTTAAGTGCAAGCTATCAGAAATTAACCGCATTGCAATTTTGCCATTAGGCGATCGCTGTGCTGCGAGAATGCTCCTTTACAAAATGGAATATGATGGGCCAGCATTTCCCTTTGATTTGGCACGCTCTACAAATCTCGGTGATGTAACTGATATGGTGGTCAATGACTTCAAGGATCTCTGGAATCCTGCTTATCTGCACTATAATCCTACCGATCACCGCATTTATCATTCTAAATGGTCTGGATTATCATTTGGGCATGAAGTTGAAGATACTGATGACCCTGCGAATAATATGCAGCCGATTCATGAAAGAATGCGTGTTCGTTATTCGGCGCGGGCAAAGAGGTTTTTATACACTCTCGATCATTGCGATGAAGTTTTATTTGTGCGTACTGGCGTAACTAATCGCGACTATGTGCTAGACCTGATCGAGAAGCTAACGATTAAATGCAAGGACAAGCCATTTCGTGTGTTGCTTATCTCCAAGCAAACTTCTGATGAGTTTGCGAATATTCCCAATCTATTACATTATGATCTCCACTTCAGCCCCGACTGGATGTATGACAGCCAAGACTATTGGATGGAATGCACGAAAACGATGAAAGAGATTCTTGAATCTCTTGGCATATCTAGTCAAAATCTATTCTGGTGTCCACCAAATCCTTAAACGAAAAAGCCGTGCTCAGCGCGGCTTTTTCGTTTACAGTAATTACCAACCAAACGAACCACAAGAAAACTTTTAAAAGCATTGCTTCGCAATGCTTTTAAAAGTTTTCTTGGTTTGGATTTAAGCGCAAAGCGCTGTAAATTTAACGTTCCCAGCGAAACTTGCGATCGCTTTCTTGGATAGCTAAGTCGTTAATGCTAGCAAAGCGGCGCATCATCAATCCATTTTCTGCGAATTCCCAATTTTCATTGCCGTAGGCGCGATACCAATTACCTGCTTCATCATGATATTCATACTCAAATCGTACGGCAATACGATTGTCCATAAAACACCAAAGTTCTTTTCTTAAGCGATAGTCAAGTTCTTTAGCCCATTTACGTTTGAGAAATTCTCTAATCTCATCGCGCCCATTTATAAATTCGTTACGATTGCGCCATTCAGAATCTTCGGTGTAGGCAAGGGCTACGCGATCGGGATCGCGAGTATTCCAAGCATTCTCCGCCGCTTAGATTTTGGCTTTGGCGGTTTCTAGGGTAAATGGAGGAAGTGGTGGTTTAGTTTCCATAGTTTTTAGAACTTAGTAAATAGTTGATTTATAGCGCTTTGCGCTCAAATTAAAGCCGAGAAAACCTTTGAAATCATTGGTTCGCAATACTTTTAAAGATTTTCTTGCGGTTCGTTTGATTGGAAGTTACTGTCATTGGAAGCGATCGCAGTTTCAATAAACTTCTGCCATGTAGCGTTAGGTTCCCAGACAGTTTTCATAGCTGAATATGCTTCTGACGCAGGGACTCCCATCTTCAAATGACGATAGAGATACATAAATGCAGATACACGCATATTCATTGCACAATGGACAAAAATTAGTTGATCTTTGTGATTATCCATCACGTCGCAAAACTGATTAAAGTCTGCCATAGTCGGATGCTCCCAAACTACAGGGATATTAATATAATTCATTCCCAAACTAGTTGCGATCGCTTGTTCCTCTGGCAAAGCATTGGAAGCAGTTGGCGGTGCTAAATTGAGAATAGTCTTATATCCTGCTTGACTAATTAATTTCAGTTCTGCGGCGGTTGGTTGACCACTTGTAGCTAATTTGGCCGAAATATATCGGTAGTTCAAGATATCTTCAATCCCTTTTTTAGGACTAAGACGCGATCGCACTATTTGCCATGTCGAGCGACCATATAGAACGATATTAGCCAGAATACTTTGCGTTTTCATATCTTTAAAAGCAACGATAAAAACAGAAAATAGATTAGCTCAGATGCCCTACTTTTACATAAATCAGACAGCCTGATTTGCTAAACGGCATATGCCGACTGCCACTAGGATTCCGTAGCCAAGTCCCTTTAGGATAAGCTCCAAACTCATCCTCAAAGACTCCATCAACCACAAAGATTTCTTCGCCGCCTAAATGCATATGAGGCTGAAAGTAAGTGCCTGCATCCCATTGCACTAGGGCAACATTCTCGGTTTCATAGCTATGCAGAGGCATTACTTGTAGCCCTTTGACTAAGCCATTAGACCAAGGCGATTTCTTGGTGTCGATCGCTACTCGTTGTTGATCATCGGGATGCATTTGCCAGAGCTTGACTAAAATCGTACAACCCTCTTTGCTAAAAGGAGTATGGGTTGAACCAACAGGATTACGAATATAGGTTCCCGCAGGATAGTCTCCATACTCATC
>JBJTVM010000480.1:0-10525 GCA_046081205.1 Pseudanabaena sp.
GGCGGCGCTTCGCGCCGCCTATCCTTACTAAAATATTTTTTTGTGTAGTAATTGTGGATAGCACTTTTCTCTGTTTAATCCATTAATTTTTAGTTTGGGCAACGAGATAGATGCGATCGCTTAATTGCCTTAACAACTGCGCGACATCTCCATCAGTTGATTGTAACTGAGCGACCTTTTCGCAGCTATACATCACCGTTGTATGGTCTTTGCCGCCGACTGCCTCGCCTATTTTGGGTAAGCTGAGATTCGTGTGTTGACGCATGAGATACATCACATACTGACGGGCTTGACTAATTTCGCGGCGGCGTGAATTTCCTAACAGATCGGCTAAATCGATATTCAGCATTTCCGTAACTACGCTCAAAACCATCTCAGCAGATACTTCTACAGGCTCTTTAGGAGGATTGAGAACTGGCGCAACATTTTCCACCGTCATCGGTAATCCCGATATCGAGATATAGGCGACGGTTCGCACTAGCGCTCCTTCCAATTCACGAATGTTGGAAGTATAACTAGCGGCAATATAATGCAGAACATCGGCAGGGATTTTGAGATGATCGTATTCGGCTTTCTTTTGTAAGATTGCCATGCGCGTCTCCAAATCTGGAACCTGAATATCTGCAATCAATCCCATCGAGAACCGTGAACAGAGTCGTTCTTGCAAACGGGGAATCTGAGCAGGTGGGCGATCGCTAGCTAATACGATTTGTTTACCTGTTTCGTAAAGCGTATTAAAAGTATGGAAAAACTCTTCTTGAGTATATTCTTTACCTTCGATGAATTGAATGTCATCAACGATCAGCATATCGATCTCGCGATATAGTTCCCGAAATCTTTGCATACTATCTTTGCGAATTGCCGCAATCAGATCATTAGTAAACTGCTCCGTCGATACATAGGCAATTCTTGCTTTCGGTTCGATTTCTAGACGGTAATGGGCGATCGCTTGCATCAGATGTGTTTTGCCTAAGCCCACGCCTCCGCATAAAAACAAAGGATTAAATTCGCGTCCAGGCGACTCGGAAACGGCAAGCGCCGCCGCATGAGCCATGCGATTGGTAGAACCGACCACGAAACGATTGAAATTGTATTTAGCATTGAGGTTGCTAGGACGTGGTGCGTGACCGTTGCTATCTGATGACTGAGGACTTTGAGCATTATTGAGCGGGGTAGGAATTGCTGCCGCCATAGCATGAACTACCTCAGCAGCGATCGCTGTCTCCAGCAACCCATCTTGACTAACCTCAGTACTATCAAGATTAAGATTTAGCTCGGGCTGACCAGTGGGTGGTTCAGTACTTGGAGCCGCTTCAATCTGAATTTCTACTGGATAGCCAAGGATCTCCGTGACTGCATCAGTAATATTTTGAACGTAGTATTTATGTAGCCAATTTTTAGCAAAAATTGAGGGCGTGCGAATAGTCAAGCGATCAGCCGTAAGCTCATCAGCCACAACTGTCTTAATCCATCCTTCGTAAGTAGGACGGCTAAGTTGGCTTTCAAGCAGTTCGAGAACTTGATTCCAGAGGGTTTCTAAGGAAATATCAACAGACATCGTTGGTTGTGGTCAAGAGGACTAACGGCGGATTACGATCTTATCGCGTGTATTAAAATTTTGGAGAATTACTTAATTGCCTTAATGAATATTCTGCGGAACGCACACACAAGCTCTAGATCAAAATCTCAGTCTAATTCTAGAGCGCGAATAGCACTCACTATAGGCGATCCCGCAGGAATTGGTACGGAAATTATTCTAAAATCTCTTGCCGATCGCCATTTATTAGCACTAGATGCAACATTCACGGTTTTTGGCGATCGCCGCTATCTGATGGAAACCTATAATTTGTTGAGAAATCATGACAATTTGCGAATAGCTGATCCTGATCGCCTAGAAATTATCGATATCCCCACTGATGAGGAGATTTTTTTTGGAGTTGGCAGTCGCGCAAGTGGGGCAGCTAGTTTTGCTTACTTAGATGCTGCGATCGCCCAAACTCTTGCAGGGAATTTTGATGCGATCGTTACCGCACCGATCGCTAAGTCAGCATGGAAACAAGCAGGGCATGACTATGCTGGGCAAACGGAGTTATTAGCCGAGCGTAGCCAAGTTGATGATTTTGGGATGTTGTTTGTGGGTAAATCTCCCCATACAGAATGGGTGTTTCGGACTTTGCTCGCGACGGTGCATATTCCTTTAAGTGAGGTCACCAAGCAACTTACCCCAGTGTTAATCGAGCAGAAATTAGAATTACTGCGGCGATCGCTGTTACAGGATTTTGGAATTACTAGCCCAAAGATTGCTATATCGGGGATCAATCCCCATAGTGGTGAACAGGGACAACTAGGACATGAGGAGAGAGACTGGTTACAGCCACTTATAGATCGCTATCGGCAGCAACACCCAAACGTACAAATTACCAACCCAATTCCACCCGATACGATGTGGATCAATCCTGCCAAGGCTTGGCACGATCGCGATCGCATCTCGCTTGGGCATGACGCTTATCTCGCCATGTACCACGATCAGGGTTTAATTCCCGTTAAGCTCTTAGCCTTTGATCGGGCAGTTAATACGACAATTGGGTTGCCCTTTGTCCGCACATCACCCGATCACGGCACAGCCTTTGATATTGCTGGCAAAGGTATTGCCGATCCTGCCAGTACGATCGAGGCGATCGCCCTAGCGATCGAACTTGCAAACATTCGCAAGGGCAAACGTTCGTAGGGCAATTCATGAATTGCCCCTACGAACGTTTGCAAAAAAAAACGGCGCATTGCGCCGCTTTTTTTTAATTATTCAGGAATAACTTGAATTTTGATCGTGGCTGTAACTTCAGCATGAAGCTTAATCGAAACATCAAAAGTGCCTGTTTGATTAATTTCAGGAATCGTAATGTCGCGGTGATCGATTTCTAGCATCGACTTCGCAGTAATCAACTGAGCGACTTCGCGATCGGTCACAGTACCAAAAATTGCATTACCTTCACCGACTTTTTTCTTAATAATAAAGCCACCAACAGTTGATAGTGCAGTCTTACGGCTTTCTGCTTCTTGGCGAATGGCAATCAAACGTTGACGCTCAACTTCTTTACGTCTTTCAACTTCTTTAACCACACCAGAGGTAGCACGAATAGCTAAACCTTGAGGTATGAGGAAATTTTGAGCGTAACCAGGCGCTACTGATACTAAGTCGCCTAGTTTGCCTAATTTTGTAACATTTTTGGTCAGCATGACCTGCAAATTACTCTTTGCCATGTGCTTTTGACTCTTACTCGTTTAAAAGATAGATTTACATCTGAGGGATTGCGGCTACGGCGCAGTCTCACAGCTATGAGGATAATTACTACTAACTATGGTCAAACAACGAAGTTAGAACTAATATAGATACATTAGAATTTACGGTTTTAACCAGACTTTCTAGTATAGCGAAAAAAACTGGCTTTGTAGACTCTACAAAAAATTTACGATGCAGCGTTGGCAGTTATTCAAAATCTCTAGGCAAATTTTGCCGCTTTTGGTCTTATCTCTAGCGGTTGTAGCTCTGCCTAGTTGCACAATCAATCAGCCTCCTAAACCTTTTAGTTCTGAGGCTTTACCGACCGAAGCGATCGCCGAAATTAGTGAAATTCGTAACTTCCCTGTGCGCGTTAAATATGTTAACGCCACATCCGCAAGACCAGCAACAGTGGGGGTGCCGCTTAAGGTAAATGAAAGCGTTAGCACCGAAGACTCCTCAACCGCTCAAGTGACCTTACGCAGTGGTGCAATTATCAGAATAGGTGGGAAATCCAGCCTAACCCTCAGACCGCAAAACCAAGTTGAATTCACGTCTGGACGCTTAGTGGCTTGGGCAGCTAGCGATCGCAAATCTCCAGCCCAGGTTCAAACCCCTTTTGGCGAAATCTCTAGCAACGATGGCACTGTGTATCTAGAAATTCCACCTAAAGCGGCGGAAGATCGGCGGGTGATAGCTCTTGATGGTACTGTCACAGTCTTACTCAAAAGCACATCAGAAATTGTCACTCTTGGCAAAGGCGAAGAAATTAGGATCAAAGCTGATGGTAAAGCTTCAGCCCCAAAACGCATTGACAAAGAAAGTATTGACAAGCGGATTGCTAATAATGCTTTGATTTTTGGGTTTAGTACTCAGTTGGCAAGTTTACCGCAAATCACCTCAGAATTTGGGGTGACAGCGACGGTCAAGGAAGCAAGTACGATTGAGTTTCGCCGTGCTGACTTACCTAAACCTGCTGAAAATCCAAATCGGAATAAAGTTACTTATAATTCAAGTCCAGCAACAAATAGCGATCGTAATGATCGCCGCGAAGAACCAACTGCGCCCAAACGCGACGAACCAACAGCCGCTAGGACGGAACCTCCTGCTCCACAAGTAGTACCTAGTAATCCTGCCCCAGTCAATAATACAGAACCTGTGAGGACGGAGCCTACACCTGTAACTACCAATCCTGTGGCAACACCAATAGAACCGCCGCCAGCACAACCTGCTCCCTTAGAGCCACCACCTCAGCCAGTCCAACCTGAGATACCTGCACCTGCACCCGTAGCTCCACAGCCAAAACCATAGAATTAAAGGTGGCGCAATGCGCCACCTTTAAAAATAGTAATGGCAGCGCTTCGTGCTGCCATTACTATTTTGGGCTTTAGTCATTTGCGGCTAGCTTCTCCCTCCACAAATTGAAAAAATAGTAAGAATCGCTGGGCGATTCTTACTATTTTTTGCATTCGTCAAACTGACATTAAAATTGATGTGGCGATCGCAATCTCTTGTGTTAACATCTGACGCTTAAAAGAGCTTAAATAGCGACTAAATGATGGTGGTAAAGATGTTGGCAACCAAAAAAATCTTCAGTGCGTTATCCAGTACATTAATTTCTGTAGCCAGCTTATGCACCGTGACCTATGGAGTCGTTAACAGCGCCAATGCAATTAATCCTGACAAGCATAATTCAGCTATACCAGCAAATATTCGGCTTGCCCGTAATCCAGCATCAAATCTAGTTAGTCGAGTTAGTTCAACCCTGATTGATTATCAGGGAAGACTATGGATAGGTACTTGGCAAGGTTTGATGCAAATCGATCAGAGAACTGGCGCAGCAGTTAACTCCATCTCTTTACCAAATTCCACAGTTACTGCCCTACTAGAAGATCGTCGTGGCTATTTCTGGGTTGGCACAACCTCAGGCTTGTATCAGATTGAGCCTAGCTCTGGCAAGATTGAAAACATTGCAATTCAACTATCTTCCAGCCGAATTCTCAGCCTCGCAATGGATCGAGCAGGTTTTATTTGGGTCGGGACAGATCAAGGTTTAACCCGCATCAGCCCTTATAACGCCGAAACCTATGCCAGAATGCCCGACCTACCTGGGACAGCCGCCAATGTGATGCAGTTTGATAATGCTGGCAATCTTTGGGTCGGGACACTCAATGGACTAGTAAAAATCAACCCGGGAACAGCCAAAATTACCGCAAGGATTCCCTATGTATCAGGTCAAATTGTCCAAGCGATCGCTGTAGATCCATCGGGCAAGATTTGGGCAGGTACGCCCCGCAATGTGCTTGAAATTAATCCAAAAACTAATAAAGCGATCGCCCGCATTAATTCTGTAACTGGACGAGATATTGTGGCTTTGGCGAGCCATAAAAATGGTGAGTTATGGATTGGCATGAAAGATGGGTTAGTTCTTGCCAATACCTATAATGGCGCGATTACATCATCGATTTATAACTTGCCCAGTAGTTCAGTCATCAATTTGCTTGTCCATAATCAACAAATGTGGATTGGTACTGAGGATGGTTTAGGCAAGATCAACATTCAACTTAAAAAATCAGAAATACCAAGTGCAAATGCCACGGTGGTTTATACAACTCAAAAATAGTGAATTGACGTTCATTTAGGATCAATATATTTTGGAGCTACATTTGAGATCATGTAAGATCATGAAAAGCTATATTTAGATCGGGGTGACCTAAACATAGCTCTTTTTTGAATGGTTTGGAAAAGGTTACTCAAAAGGTTTATTTTCAGACAAAATAAAAAGCCTAAAACGATTTAAAACATCTATATAGCCTTTAAGCCTTTATCAGGATAGTGAAGTACAGGTTTGTTTCCCCGCCTTCGGCGGGGAAACAAACCTATGTACCTCGCTTGCTTGAAAAGCGCTATATAAATGCAGAGCTTTCTGAAAAAGTTTTAGGTTGAGTTTTTGTGGAGAATTTAAAGTAAAAGATGGATGTTTTATTAACAAAACTGCATGAAATCTTCACAGCTCAAATTTTAGATATTGGAGGTACTAAGTTTTCGATCGCCACGATCGCATCTTTGCTAGGACTCATTGTCTTAGCTTTTTTTGTATCCAAAATCATTAGCGAAATTATCAGGCGATCGCTATTGACTAAACTTCGGATTAACCGTGGATTGCAAGAAGCAATAACTGTATTTATCAAATATCTCCTGATTACTCTTAGCAGTGTAATTATTTTGCAAACTGCTGGCATAGATCTTAGCTCCCTAGCGGTGGTTGCGGGCGTAGTCGGGATTGGGATCGGTTTTGGCTTGCAAAACATCGCTAGCAACTTTATTAGTGGACTAGTTTTACTCTTCGAGCAAACTATCAAGATTGGTGATTACGTAGAGATTGGCGAACTCAAAGGCACAATTGAAAAAATTTCGATTCGCTCCACTATTATTCGCACTGAGGATGATTTATTCGTAATTGTTCCAAATCAACGTTTTATTGAGAATAATACAGTTAACTGGAGTTATGCGGGGCATACCTGCCGTATTCATATCCCAGTGAGCGTAGCTTACGACACCGATCTATTAGTCTTGACTGAAGCATTGCTAACTTCAGCTCGGCATGAGCCGCGTGTATTGTCAGATCCACCGCCAGAAGTTTGGTTCCAATCATTTGGGAGAGAATCATTGGAATTTGAGCTATTAGTCTGGATTGATGATCCTGATGCTAATGAGCCAATTCGGAGTTCCATTAATTTTCGGATTGCCTACGAGTTTAGATCTAGAGGCATTCGAATCCCTTTTCCAACTAGGGAGATTATTTTGCATAATCCTGAAGCAGTGAGACAAATTATTGCACCACCAATTTCGGAAGATAATCAACTGTTGCAAAGTCCAACACAGACCAATTCAGTGCTGTCTCCAGCTAGTAATGAAATTAGCACTAAAAGCCTACGTGATTTATTGCGGAAAATATCTTATTTCGAGAGATGTACAGAGGTAGAACTATTTGCTTTGATCGCTAGGGGCTATCGCAAACATTTTGATATCAGTGAAATCATTTGTCGTGAGAATGATCCTAGTGAAGAGTTTTACATTATTTTGTCGGGTGTTGTCGAAGTTTTTTCTGAGAAAAATAATCAGGCGATCGCTACGTTAAGTGAGGGGGAATTTTTTGGCGAGATTTCCCTACTTATTGGTATGCCTCGGACAGCAACGGTTAGGGCTTTGACTGTGGATACGGTTCTCTTTGTGGTGGAACGTCAGCAGTTACAAAAGCTGCTCAGTGAGCATAAAGAACTAGGCGAGCAGATTGCTCTAAAATTATCAGAACGACAGCAGGTATTAATTAGTCTGGGATTACTCAACGAAGAAGAATTGCAGCGATCTCAATACGCCGCTTTATCTTGGGTACGAGATCGTTTAAATAATATTTTTGGGATTAGCCTAGGTAAAAACCAATAAATTTTAATCCTATAGAAACCGCAATTTCAATGGTTTGTGAGAATGGGGCACTTTGTGCCCCATTCTCACAAACCATTGAAAACATGATCCCCAAACATTAAGAAACTTGGAATATGTGCGCTATATCACTGCTAGCCATGAGACGATCCCCTACTCTGGGATCATTAACCAGCAAAGTTAGTGGCTACTCACAAGTGATCAGAATGTTTAATATACAAGCACAAAAAATTATTTCCAGCAACTTAGAATCTCAATTTAATCAATCAATCTGCATTTATCGTAATGATACTGAATCTGTGCAAATTATTCGCATAGCTCAACCTAACACTAATTTTTTTGAAAGAGTAGTATTTCCAAATCAAAGCATCCAATTTGCTGCATCAATAGATGCATTACTAGAAATCAGTGAATATGGTTTATCTGGTTTAATTCATGCCGATACGATCCCCTGTTCTCAAATTGCAGTCGCCGATATGGACGCAAATATGGCACTGAATTTATCAAACCAGAAAGAGTCAAATAAAGAGGCTTTGATGGCGATCGCAGCTTAAGTTTTTTAATTAGTTTTTTGATTATGTAGTAGCCGTTGCTTTTCGTTTTTCAACTTAATATTCTTGTCAAAGGAAGAGATTGCATAGCGACCTCTTCCTTTTTAATTAAACCTCAATAAATTAAGGCGGATCTTTATGCCGTCTTTATTTAAAGTCAGTTCGACAAAAGCTAAAAATGGTAAGAATCGCTTGGCGATTCTTACCATTTTTAGACATTTGCATGTCTATATCGAACTCACGATCATTTACAGCCTATTCAGGCTTTAAGGTATATAGAGGAAATTTTGAAAGTGTCGATTTGCACCATTTTCAAAATTTCTTCTGGAGTTTAAGTCAGCGCAAACCACTGTATACAGATGCAGTGATTCATCGCGTCCCCAAAAAAACTACAATAAAAGCTAATTAAAATCGACGAAAATCAAAAAAAATAAGACTGTGACATATAAAGTTGGACTTCTCGGATTAGGAACAGTTGGCACAGGTGTTGCCAAAATTTTCCAAGACCCTGCGGGTCGTCATCCCCTGCTACCTGATATCGAAATCGCGCGGGTAGGTGTGCGATCGCTAGACAAGCAGCGTGATGTGGCGATTTCCTCCAGCATTGTCACAGACGATTTAGCTGACATAGTAAGTGATCCCACTATCGATGTTGTAGTTGAGGTAATTGGCGGGATCGAGCCAGCTAAAAGTTTGATATTAAAGGCGATCGCCAATGGCAAACATATTGTTACCGCTAATAAGGCTGTAATTGCTAGACATGGCAATGAAATTTTTACCGCCGCTAAACAAAAAGGCGTATATGTAATGTTGGAAGCGGCTGCTTGTGGTGGCATTCCCGTAATCCAAGCGCTCAAGCAAAGTCTAGGTGGTAATCGCATTAGTGAGCTGACAGGAATTGTAAACGGCACAACTAATTACATTCTTAGCCGCATGTTTTTTGAGGGGGCTGATTTTGACGCAACCCTTGCCGAAGCCCAACAATTAGGCTATGCAGAAGCCGATCCTACTGCCGATGTCGATGGCTATGACGCAGCCGATAAAATGGCGATTTTGGCAAGTCTTGCCTTTGGCGATCGCGTCAAACTTGAGGATATTTACCGAGAGGGGATTCGCTCGATCACTAGTGCTGATATTGGCTATGCCAAAGAGCTAGGTTTTACGATTAAGCTCTTAGGAATTGCGCGGCGTACCGACAACCAAAATGACATTGATCTAGAAATTCGGGTGCACCCTACACTGATCCCTATTCAACATCCCCTTGCAAATATTCATGGTGTCACCAACGCTGTTCGTATTGAAGGCGATCCCATCGGTGAAGTTGTTTTTTCAGGGCCTGGTGCAGGTGCAGGCGCAACTGCTAGCGCTGTAGTTGCCGACATCATCAATGTTGTCGCAGCTCTGAAATCTATGCCCAATCAAGTGAATCAATTAATGGGCTGCTCTCATGAGCATTATGCCAAAATCTCCCCAATTGAAAACACCGTAAATCAGTTCTATGCGCGGCTGCTAACCCATGACAAGCCTGGGGTGATCGGTGATCTGGGGACTACTTTTGGCAAGCATTGCGTAAGCTTGAATGCAATTTTACAAAAAAACACTAGTCATGATGGGTTAGCTGAAATTGTAGTGATCACCCAAAAGGTTAGCGAGTTTAACTTTCAGCAGGCGATCGCCACTATCCGCAATTTAACTACTTTGCATAGTATCCCCACGATCCTAAGAGTTCTCTAACTAAGAAGCTCCTGCTTACTCTCTTCTCTCCAAATAACAAATACGATGCTTTGTACTCTATGTATTAGAAGATAAAGCTGTACAACACTTATTTGCTAGGGAGAGATTAGGAGGCTTCTCGATTAGAGAACTTTACCTGTGAGCGATCGCCCCATATAATTGCTATTTCTTGATTGAGATGCGATCGCATTATTTGTAACTAGCCATTCTAAGCTTGGCTCAAAAAAAGTTGCGAGTTGGGGTTGTGCGAGTCCTAACGTTTTAGCTGGGCTAGCACTAAGGGCTTGCCAAAGTTCACGAGTAGTTAGTAACTTTGTTACTACTAAGTTTTGCCAGAGGATGGGAAGGGCAAACTCTAAGCCGATCGCTCCTACGGGAGCCACTTCAAAAGGTACAACTTTTTCTTCGTAAGCGCGGGGAGTGTGGTCGACCGCAATGCTATCGATGGTTCCTGATTTGATACCTGCTATTAGCGCTAGGCGATCGCTTTCACTGCCAAGAGGTGGCATCAGACGGAGAT
>JBJTVM010000481.1:0-2097 GCA_046081205.1 Pseudanabaena sp.
CAAACCCTGTAAGGGTTTTGAAAGCACAAAATGGCGTAGCCATTTTGTGTTTCAAAACCCTTACAGGGTTTGTTTTTTAATTCACAGAAGCGTCGCCATACTTCTGTGAATTTGTATTACTTGTTAGGCTGAGGAGTTAGACGTAAGTAAGGCTTAATGGGGTTAAAGCCTTTAGGAAACTTGGTTTTAGCTTCTTCATTAGAAATTGAAGGGACAATTACGCAATCATCGCCATCTTTCCAGTTGGCAGGTGTCGCAACGCTGTAGTTGTCAGTCAACTGTAAGGAATCAATTACACGTAGAATTTCGTCAAAGTTGCGACCTGTGCTAGCAGGATAGGTCAAGCTAAGGCGCAGTTTTTTGTTGGAATCAATGATAAAAACCGATCGCACAGTTAAGGTATTACCTGTTGCCGAGTTAGGGTGAATCATGTCATAAAGTTCTGACACTTTTTTATCTTCATCAGCCAAAATTGGGTAGTTAAGGGTGGCACCTTGGGTTTCTTCGATATCGCCAACCCATCCTTTGTGGGATTCAACGCCATCAACACTCAAAGCGATCGCCTTGATATTGCGCTTATCAAATTCTGACTTGAGCTTAGCTACGGTTCCAAGCTCGGTGGTGCAAACAGGGGTGAAATCTTTGGGGTGGGAAAATAGAATTGCCCAGTTATCGCCGATCCACTCATGGAAGTTGATCACGCCTTCAGTGGAGTCCTGAGTAAAATCGGGTACGGTATCGCCTAAACGCAGTGTCATAGTTTTAAAGTTAGTCTTCTTTGTTACAAATCTAAGATACAAGATTACAGGAAAAATCGCTAGCCATATAGAGCGGTATTCCCGTCGCTTTACTGTAGATTATGACATAAAACTGATAAATTAGAGATGTTGACATTATGCAATCTTTACAGGAAACTTAATAACTGCCAGTTAGATGCTTGTGCTATTTAAACTCGCCAGCTAAAAGCCAGCGCCTAATAGCAAAATCTACAAAATACTGATTGCGGAACTGGCGGAATTGGTAGACGCGCATGTTTCAGGTACATGTGTTGAAAGACTTGGGGGTTCAAGTCCCCCGTTCCGCATTAATCAATAAAAAAGCTCGCATCGCGAGCTTTTTTATTGTCGAAAAATAATCGCTTGATTTCCACCTTTTTGTAATTCGTAGGGAACTTGGATAATTTCAGATCTGATGCTTTCTTTAGCTAATGTGCCACAAATTTGATCAATATAAGGCGATCGCGCTTGAGCCAAGTTCAATAATGGGAATATCCGCACTTCTTCAGCAATGCGACATAGTTCGCGAATTGATTCTAAATGGAATTCAAAACTAAGATGTTCAGAATAGAGAAACAGAAAATGTGAACATAGGGCAAGCTCAAATTGCTTTTCTTGAAATTCTAGTTTGGGTAATTCGGCATTGAGATATCTCCCTTCAATTTTGCCGCGATCAAAATCTTTGAGAAATAGAGCGATCGCCTTTTCCCGATTTGCACGTAAGTCATCAGGAGACTTGTGATAGCTCCATACCCAGTTATTCGGACTATTGCGAACCTGTTCGATAATGCCATCGATACAAGCATCAAAGCGACTTTTAATTTCTGCGCTTGTAAATTGATAAATTGGATCAATTGATGTGACTTGATAGCCTGAGGTAGTCATTTCGGCATTAAAGCTAGCTGGCCCGTCACCTATGCCAATTATGGATTTGAGGCGATCGATTTCTGTAAGTGCGAACATTAATTCATACTCAGTTCTAGAGCGCCCAAATGGAACAACGCGATCTAAGATCATCATGATTTATTGCTGATATATAGTTTTGGCTAATTTTATCTTGGTGCTTTACGCCATCCGCTGGCGATCGCCTCAGATTCTGTACAAAACCAGAAAACTTAAAAAGCATAGATTAAGATCCCCGACTTTTTTGATAAATTCACAAATTATCTTTGCTTGCTCAGAAAAAGTCGGGGATCTAGGCATTTATTAGGTTTCTTTTGGAAGCTACTTAGATTAACGTCAATTCGACGAATGCGCAAAATGGTAAAAATCGCAGAGCGATTTTTACCATTTTGCGCCATTTGCGCCGCGCGAAGCGCGG
>JBJTVM010000482.1:0-4239 GCA_046081205.1 Pseudanabaena sp.
GCCAATCGATTCTTGGGTTTTAGTTTGTACTAGCTAACTCTTTTTTTGCTATAACTTCTCCGCGAATATAGTGTTTATCATTCAAGTTACGAGGGTTGGGTTCCCCCAACCCTCGTAACTCGCTTGCTTGAAAAGCGCTATGATGCTAATCAGATTAATGTGAATTTGATACAGCCATTTGTGCGACGCTTCGCGGGGCACAAATGGCACGAAATGACTTCAGATTAGTCGGTAGATGGCATCTGATTTAGCATCATCCAGTAAAACCCTACTGCTTGTGACATTTCTACAAACTTTTGAAAATCTAAAGGTTTGACAACATAGCTATTGACACCTAGATCATAACAAGCTTTTAAATCTCGGTTTTCCCCTGATGAGGTCATAACAACTACCACAAGATTACGAGTACGCGGAGATTTACGAATCATTTCTAAAACTTGAATACCATTGATCTTCGGTATTTTGAGATCTAGAAGCACTAGCCTAGGCAATGGCTGAGTGGGTGGTTGACCATCTCGCCCAAATAAATAATGAATCGCCTGTTCGCCGTCTGACACTACATGTATTTGATTGACAAAGTTATAGTTGTCTAAGGCTATTTGGACTAATTCGACATCATTAGGATCATCTTCAATAAGCAGAATTTGAGTAGATTCCATATATTTAGACTATTAGAGTGAACTATAGCGTTTATCAACATAGTGAAGTAATACCAATTCACAGAAGTGTGGCGACAATTCTGTGAATTTAAAACCAAACCCTGTAAGAGTTTTGAAAGTACAAAATGGCTACGCCATTTTGTACTTTGGAATAAGGTTTGGGTTCCCCCCTCTTCGGCGGGGAACCTAAACTTTGTACCCCGCTTGCTTGAAAAGCGCTATATTAGAATTGTTAGAACTAAGTGCCGCATTGCGCCGGTTAGTTCTGGAACTTTATAAAAAAGGTTGCCCCTTGATCAGGATACCCTTCAGCCCAAATTAAACCATCATGACGTTGAACAATCCGTTGCACGATCGCTAAGCCAATGCCCGTACCTTCAAACTCCCTTTCATTGTGCAATCGCTGAAAAGCACCAAAGAGCTTATCTGCGTATTCCATTTGAAAGCCTACGCCATTATCTTTAATTCTAACTGTTTGATCTGGCAAGCTATCAATTTGAACGTAAGGGTGAGGTTGGTTACGGCTGAACTTAACAGAATTGCCAATCAGGTTGTGGAAAACTTGTTGTAAAAGCGTAGGGTCGCCAACTACTGTGGGTAGTTCACCGATCTCAAATTCGACCAGCGGATTGTGATGAGGGTCAGTACGAATGATCTCAATCGCTTCATCAACTAGAGTGCGGATTGAGATCTCAGTTGACTCTAGTGGTCGCCGACCATAACGAGATAGGGTAAGCAGCCCATCAATGAGATATCCCATCTTTTGGCTACTTTTCTCAATTACTTGCATATAGTGAGATACCTTAGCGTCATTGAGAACTTCATGGCTTTTTAGACGTTGTTGTAGAGCATTGACAAATCCATGCATATGGCGCAGTGGCGCTCTGAGATCATGGGAGACAGAATAACTAAAGGATTCTAATTCACGATTAGTACTGGCTAATTGGTTAGCTGCCTTGATAATTTTCGCTTCGGCAAGTTTGCGATCGCTAATATCAGTTACTCGCACTAGATTAATCGTCCGTTCCGCAACAGAGATTGCTTTGACAGCCAGATTACCCCAAAAATGCTTACCTTGAAGAGTTATATATTCAAGTTCTCGACTCCAAAATCCATTAGCTTCAATTTCTGAGACGATAGAAATCATCTCTTCATCAGAAAATTGCGATCGCTGAAGCGTATGTCCCTCAATACCAATTAATTGTGATTTGTCAGAAGCCTCAAATAGCCTAGCTGCTGGCTGATTACAGTCTGTAGTGAGTAACGTCTGAGGGTCTACCAAAAACAGCGCATCTGTGGATTCATTAAAAAGAGCTTCGCGCAAATCGCGGCTACGAGTCAACTCTGCTTCGGCAAGCTTTTGAGCTGTAACATCTATAGCCGTGCCGATAATGCGCGTCAGTTGACCTGAACTGTCATAAACCATCTCGCCCCTAGCCATTACATAGATCAATGAACCATTGATCTGAATGATTCGATGTTCAAGATCGTAGGATTGTTGCAATGCCATTGCAGTTTGGACAGTATTGTCAAAATGTTCCCAATCATCGGGGTGAACATATAGTTGCAGTTGATCGTAGGTTGGTGGATCGCTGCTGGGATCAATTCCATAAATACGAAAAACTTCATCAGACCATGTGATCTTCCCTGTATTAATCTCATATTCCCAACTGCCTAGTTTGCCAATGCGTTGAGCAGTTTTAAGGTGAGTATCACTTTTAATTAATTGCTCTTCGGCTAACTTTTGTGCCGTAATATCAAAGTTAATGCCAATCAATCGTTGAGGTTCGTCATGATCGTTACGCTGAATCAAAGCAAAGGCTTTGAGATAGCGAAGGTTGCCATCGGGCAAGACAATCCGAAATTCGGGTTCATAGTCCTGCTCCCCATTTAGGGCTTTTTGTACGGCTGCTTCAGCAAATGGGCGATCGCTAGGATGAATACGACTTGCCCAATCTAAATAAGCATCGGTAGATGGGTCTGGGTTAACTCCATACAGTTCATAGGTGCGCTCATCCCAAAAGAGACTATTGTTCACAATATCCCATTCCCAGATACCGATCGCGGCGGACTTCAGGGCTAGGGTCAAGCGATCAGTGAGAGTTTGAAGTTGTTGCTTGATTATTTGGCGATCGGTCACATCGCGTACAATCACCAATAGCTCATCATCACAGTAAGGGGCAATCCGCACCTCTTCGTATACAGTTTTGCCAAACTTCGTGAGTTGATGCTCATAAATTTGGACTTCTCCAGTGGCGATCGCCTTCTCATATAGTGTTAGTTGTGCTGCTAGGGTTTCTGAGGATAAAACTTCAGAAATATGATGTTTGATTGGAATATATTTTGACTTGTCGTAGGTTGAGGGCAGAATGCACTGCACACAAGTTCCGTCTGGATTAAGCAGCAATAACAGATCTGGAAGTGCTTGGAGAATCGCCCGATAGCGAGATTCACTTTCATGCAAATCTGCAGTACGCTGCTCAATTCGTATTTCTAGTTCTTCATTAAGTTGTTTCAGTGCTAGCTCTGACGACTTAAGGGGGGTGATATCTCGCCCTACTGACTGAATCTCAATGAGTTCTCCTTGCTGATTAAAGAAACCTTGATTAATCCATTGTGTCCAACTAATTTGACCATTAGTACGGTGATTGCGATTTACAGAAATAAAGCTAGATTGTTCGGGACAGAGAGTTGTTAAGCCATATAAAACATTTTGCAAGTCTTCGGGATCAACAGAATCAATCCATCTTTTGCCAATCACATTTTCTAGACTGCCGCCAAGCATTCGACATAAAGCTTCATTCGCAAAGGTAATCGTGGTATCCGCAAGCGATCGCAAAATTAGATCACTTTGTTGTTCTACGATCTGGCGATAGTTGCTCTCACTTTGAAAGATTACTCCTTCTATATAGGGGGTATTATGAGTTTGCTGAAGACTATTGGTGAGATCTTGGAATGCATAATCCAAATTTTGACGACCAATAATGTCGCTAATCTCATTGGCAATCACATCTAGACGAATGGGAATTCCTGAAGAATCTTTAAATACCTTTAACCTTGCAGAGAAACAGCGCACTTCCCCATTAAGCGGCTGAATACGATAGGTAATTTGAGATGAGCCTATTTTCTGAGCTTGAGCGATCGCCTGTTGCATTCTTGTCTGATCGTCAATGGCAATCAGATTTAGCCATAAATGACCATTGCCCAGCAGATCATCACAGGAGCATTGATAAATTTTGGCAGCCGCAGCATTGAAATATAGCGCCGCGAGACTGGGCAAAGACAATGACCAGATGAGATCATCAAAGCTATCCATGATCTCAGCCAACAAGTTGTCAGGATGATCGATGGATTCTTGGGCATGACGCATGAGGCTAGCCCTCCACTAGAAAGTTTTTAAAAAACTATCTATAGCAACCAAAGGTTAGCTTAGGACATAAAACCTAAAATACAAGTAGCGGAGCTTTGCGCCACTACTTGTATTTGCATTGCTATAAAAATACTTGGTTAGACTCAAGATTTTACTATAAAAAACTAAAACCTATAGCGCAAGCTCAGCTTGCCAGCAATTCTCATTATG
>JBJTVM010000483.1:0-8195 GCA_046081205.1 Pseudanabaena sp.
CGCGCCGAAATTGCTCAACTAAAGTCTGAATTGCAGCAATTTCGGAATCAATAAAAAAAGGAGCGCAGTGCGCTCCTTTTTTATTGTAAAAGCCTTGCATGGCAAGGCTTTTATTTTTTCCTGTCAATTCGACGAACGCGAAAAATGGTAAAAATTGCATAGCGATTTTTACCATTTTTCGCCATTTGTGCCGCGCTTCGCGCGGCGCAAATGGCTATATCGAGTTCACGTCTTTTTAACGCGATACTGGTAGAAATGGTGATGCTTTTGGTGTTGCAGTAGGAGCAGGACTGCTAGTGGGCGAAACACTAGGAGTTGCAGTAGGAGCAGGACTGCTAGTGGGTGAAACACTGGGTGAAACACTGGGCGAAACACTGGGTAATGCACTAGGAGAATTCGTAGCTGATGGCTTAACTTGCACTGGCTCAGCTTTTTTCTTATCTCCTAAAATGCTAGGACTGCCATCGTCAAACACACCTGCAATACAAGAGATCATTAAAGTCGCTAAAGTACCGACAAACAAAGCTTTCCAACCCAGATCAGAAATATCACGCCGACGCGATGGAATCAAAGCGATCGTCCCACCTACGAAAATTCCCACCGAGGCTAAGTGAGCAAAACCTGATAACGCATAGCTAACAATAATTACGGTGCGATCGCTGATTGCGCCAGCTTGGGCAGCCTGAGCTAACGCTTGATAAGGCGGAATCGCCGTTTCCAGTAGTCGCCGACCAATAATCACTGAAGCTGGCCAAGAATCTTCTAAAGATACTCCTGTCAGCAAAGTCAGAGGATAAAATAAGGCCCCTTGAATATTGGGAAGATTAACTATTTTAAAAATATCGCTAATAGTTGCTAGCCAAGCAAAAATTTGATTAACCAGATCGACTAAACCCACAATTAAAATCAAAATTGCAGCGATCGAAGCCGCCATTTTCAGACCGTCTAAAGCACCAATAATCGTGGCATCCATAGGACTCATCCGCTTCATGGTTTCGCCACCAGCATTTTCTAGTTCACCCTCTTCATCAGGTTGAGAGGATTTATCTTCTTTAGGGATACCACCCATTGTTAGAGGTACACCCGTCTCAGGCACAAGAATTTTTGACAATACAAAACAAGCAGGGATCGCAATAATCGAAGCTGAAACTAAGTGTCCAAGAATATTTGGAAAAACTGGGCGTAAAAAGCTGACATAAATAGCTAAGGTCGAAGAAGCTGCCGTCCCAAAGCAACAAGCCAAGATTGCACATAGCTCACTACGAGTCATCTTAGGAAGGTAAGGCTTCACCACGATCGCCGCTTCAATACCGACAAAAATATTAGCAGCTCCACTCAAAGCTTCAGCACCACTCAAACGCATTGTCCAGAAAAAGAGCTTAGCAAAAACATCCACAATCTTTTGGATGATCCCTAAGTTTTCCAATAACGCCATGAAACCTGAGAAGAAAACAACCGCAGGCAATGCCCTAAAAGCAAATACATAAGCCAGACGGTTCGTTGTGCAGTAATTTGCAGCAGAATTTGCCACGCTGGTAAGATCATCCAATAAAATCTGTCCAGGGGGACAAGTTCCATTGGGGCCTAAAGGCAACAGCGTATAAGGTTCTTGTCCTGTGGGTGGCACCAGCAATCGACCAAAGACAAATCTTGCGCCAGTATCCGCCGATGCAAAGATGCCATCTAGCAGACCGCTAAACCACCGTAACCCTTCTCTAGTTTGAGGTTGCTGAAAGACTAGATAGCCCAATACTAGCTGCAAGCCGATGCCCCAGATAATCACGCGCCAAGGTATAACTCGACGATCTTCTGAAAAGACCCAAGCCACAAAGCACAAGCCAAAGATGCCAAGGAAAGAAACAAAATTCAGGTAGGTCATGGGCGTTTGAGGGTGAGATTAGTCAACATAGGTAGATAGCTATAGCTAAGCCAGAAAAGTAATGCCAAGGTTAATTAAAAAATCAATTAAAAAGTAAATTGGTTTTACAGTTGCAAAATCTAATCAAAATGTTACGATGATAAATGCTTTAAACCATGTCATTTCGCTAAAGGAATAAACTGTGGCAAACATCAAGTCCGCCAAAAAGCGCATTCAGATCGCTGAGCGTAACCGTCTGCATAATAAATCATATAAGTCAGCCGTCAAGACTTTAATGAAAAGCTATTTAGAAGCAGTTGATGCTTATAAGTCAAATCCCACTCCTGAAGCCCTAGAAGCAGTTAATGCTAAACAGTCTTTGGCTTACAGCAAGATTGATCGCGCCGTTAAGCGTGGAGTTCTCCATAGCAACACAGGTGCTCGTCGTAAGTCTAAGCTCGCTGTCGCCCTCAAAAAAGTTACTGCTACCAACTAATTGTAATTAACCAATGATAAATTAGCGTTTTCCGAGCATAGCGACTAAAAGCGTTTAAGTAGCTCACAGCACTGGGGGCTTTGATAATCTTTGCTATAATTTAGTTCGGATAACGATTCAGGATTTAGTTACTTTAGGTTTGCGGTCTTGTAACATTTTGTTGGTGACCCGAAATAATCGGGCAGGTTGCAGAATAATCGCTTTTCCCTACAGTTTCTTACTTCTGCGATCATGAGGTCTTCTCAACCTGTCCAGCTTATACCTGTGAGCTAAATCTAGATGTCTAACCTTGATAAAGAGAGCTTCTTGAACCCAATCTCTAATTTTAGAGGTGAGTTTTCACCACAGAATTTAGCTTTTGATGCTAATTTGCAAGAGTTTACGAACCGTATTTCGATTATTTGTGCTTTAGAAACTGGTGGTAAAATTTCACCAAATGAAGCTTATCAACAAGTCAAAGAACTCTGGAAAAAACTGGATGCATCCAGACAACATCTTTTAGGCGACGACTAATTTATCTTGAAACGCTATCTTCAGATAGATCATTAGTTTTTTTACACACTTACCATAGACATAAATCCTCTAAAAGATTGTTTACAATCTTTAACATAGGTTTATACTAGGAGTAATTAAATTCATTTTGCTGAATTCTCCCATTGCATGACTATCCAAAGCAATCTAATCTTTGGAAGCTGAGGTTTTCATAGAAAAACTCTTTTAAGCCGCTTAAAATTTAGGGCAGAGATGTCCTTCGGCTTTGTTAGTGATTGTTTATCCCGTGCGATTGGCAGAATAGGCGAACTGTTCTTTGAACAAATTTGCTGCAAATCTTAGGATCATCCATGCCCTCATCTTTTCTTTCTTTAGGTATTTCAGAAACACGAGTTGCTAAGCTCGAGTCAATCGGATTTACAGAGCCTACGGCTATTCAAGAACAAGCAATTCCTCAACTACTTGCAGGAGCAGATGTACTTGGTCAAGCCCAGACTGGCACTGGCAAAACCGCTGCTTTTTCTCTGCCAATTTTAGAGCGCCTAGATCTAACCAATGACTCTTTACAAGCGTTGATTTTAACCCCAACCCGTGAATTGGCTATTCAAGTTGGGCAAGCGCTACGTAGCTTTAATACTAAACCTGGTGCAAAGATTCTCACCGTATACGGTGGATCTGACATCAGTCGCCAAATGGTTCAATTGGAACGTGGTGTTCATGTAGTTGTCGGTACTCCCGGACGTGTCATCGATTTGATGGAACGTGGGAAGTTAAAGCTAGAGCATCTTGCTTGGTTTGTTTTGGATGAAGCAGATGAAATGCTTAATATGGGCTTCATTCAAGATGTTGAAAGGATCTTGGTAACGACGCCTTCTACCAAACAAAGTACTTTCTTCTCGGCAACTATGCCTCCTGCGGTAAAGCGCTTGGTCAAAAATTTCTTGAAGTCTCCCGTAACGGTCAAGGTTGAGACTCAGGATTCTACTCCTACCCGCATTGACCAACAGATTTATCTGGTTCCCTATCACTTGACAAAGGAAGAGGCTCTGTTACCTGTATTGGAATACGAAGCTCCAACTTCAGCCATTATCTTTGTACGCACCAAGGATTCGGCAAGCCGCCTGACTGAGATTCTGCAATCTTCTGGGCATAGTGTTGACGAGTATCACGGTAACCTCTCTCAATCTCAGCGCGAAAATCTATTGCGGCGCTTCCGTAACCAACAAGTGCGTTGGGTTGTTGCAACTGATATTGCTGCTCGTGGTTTGGATATTGATGGTTTGACTCATGTATTTAACCTTGATATTCCTGATGATCCTGAGCGCTATGTTCACCGTATTGGACGCACTGGACGTGCTGGCAAAAAAGGAATCGCGATTACTCTGATTTCTGGAAAAGAGCGCTACAAGTTGCGTCAATTGGAGCAGCAAGTCGGAATGCCTTTGCCTCCTCAGCCATTGCCTAACGTTGCTCAGATTCAAGAGCGTCGGATTGGACGCTTTACTGAGCAAATCCTAGAAGCTTTGTCTGGTGAGCGTTTAGCTTCATTCTTGCCTTTAGTATCCCAACTAGTTGAGGATTATGATCCTCAAGCGATCGCTGCGGCTGCTTTACAGCTTGCCTATACTCAACTGCAATCTGATAAGGCTGAACAAGCTGCATTGCAAGTTTTGGCTAAGCAACCTCATACTCCATCTGGGCGCGATCGCGATGGCGGTGGTTACAACAATGGTAGACCCATCAAGCGTGGTCAAAGTGGCTATCGTGGCGATGGTGGCGGTGGTCGCTCAGGTGGCGGTGGTCGAGAAGGTGGATACGACTCTCGCCGTCCTACTCGTTCTGGCGATCGTGATCGTTCTTCAGCTCCAATTAAATACTAGAACTGGTGGTGCTAAATAGGTAAGGATGGGCGGCGCGAAGCGCCGCTTATCCCTACCTCTCTAGGACTAAATCAAAGGAGTTGTTTCGCGGCTATTTTTGATTGGGAATTAATTCACCCGATCGCTTGATACTTCTACTCTAGAGCTTAAGAGATAATCTTAAATAAGTAATCGCAGCCCAAGTCATTTGTAGGGATATCCATAAAATGGAATTCTCTTAAGTGGCTTGGGCTATATATTTCAATGGTCATATTCAGATCATGCAGTCCTTAACTACTTTTTCCAATCTTGATACGCACCTTCGCAAAAATCTGACTGCGATTTTTTTGGCTGGTCTATTTTTCTGGTCGAGTATGGCTTCCCAATTGCCTACTTTGCCGCTCTACATTCGCACTTTAACGCAGTCCTTCGATCAAATCGGCATGATCATGGGTTCCTTTGCGATCGGTTTGCTCGTTTGTCGTTCCTATCTGGGGAGACTTGCCGATCATAAAGGTAGACGCTACACAATGAGAATTGGGCTGATGGTAGCGGCTCTGGTTCCCTTATGTTATGCATTATTACCATCTATTCCTTTATTAATGCTCTTTCGAGCCGTGCATGGGATCAGCATTGCCGCTTTTGCTGCAAGCTATAGTGCTTTGGTTTCTGACCTTGCTCCCATTGAGAAACGAGGCGAAGTAATTGGCTACATGAGCTTAGTCAATCCTTTAGGATTGGCTTTGGGACCTGCGATTGGCGGATTGATGTATGAAGCATGGGGATATCAACCTCTATTTGTTTCAGCTTCTTTATTAGCATTGGCGGGACTGTTGCTGACAATGCAAATTGAAACGGAAGGAAATATCGGCGATCGCCAAGTCACCTCAACAACCATCAAAAAAGCAGGATTTTGGCAGACATTCCTTAATCCTAGAGTCAGAGTTCCTTCTACAGTTTTATTGCTAGTGGGACTCGCCTTTGGAACGCTTAGTTCTTTTATGCCAATTTTGATGCAGCAAAAAAATATTGCAATGAATGCAGGCTTGTTCTATATGGCAGCAGCATTATCTGGCTTTATTATTCGGTTCCCTGTGGCAAGACTTAGTGATAAATGGGGGCGTGGAATTTTTATTTCGATTGGGATCTTCTTTTATGGCTTGTCGATGGCTATTATCTATTTCGCCAACCATGACTATGCATTTTTATTATCGGGAGTTGCGGAAGGGCTGGGCTCTGGCATTGTGATTCCTTCGGTGGTGGCTTTACTTGCCGATCGCACGGTTCCACAGGAGCGCGGCTATGTATTTGGAATGACATGGATCGGCTTTGATGTGGGGATTGCCTTGGCTGGCCCAATTATGGGCAGGATGATTGGCTTTGTGGGCATTACTAATATCTTTGCGATCGCCACAGGGCTTTGTATCGTAGGAATGGTTATTTTTGCCACGCAGTCTAATACAACTATGTCTGAGTCCTTTAAATTTGCGATCGGTAAAACTCGCGATCGCTATGCAGTTAAAACCGTAGCAGTTTGAGATTTGTTTAATCGCCAAAAAAAGAGATATCTGTGCAAAGCACGGATATCTCTTTTTTTGGTGATCGTTATAATATTTGTATTGAATTATGGGTATGTTTTTAGAGCATTTCGCAACAAAAACATGACGATACGGGACTAATACTCAATAAATTTAGAGAGGATTTTATGTCCGCACCAGACTCAGAATTTCCCCACAAAGCAGGGCGAGCTGCTCAAGTTGGCGCAAGTCTAGCCACAGCCAAAATCGCAGGTAATCTTGCCCTTGCTTCTAGTATTACGATCGCCTTACTTGTAGGCATCGTGTTTTCACTAGTTACCGCCACAATTTTTATCGTCAATAGCCCCAATCCTGTTCTTGGTTTTGGCGTTGCGGTAATCGTCACAATTGTGGTGAATGCGATCATTTTCTTTGTATCACCTTGGATCATGGACTTGACCCAAGGTTGGCTCTATAACACGCGCTGGGTAAAGATTGAAGAGATCGAACGCCTCAGCCCTGAATCTGCCCATGCGATTCAGCGTATTTGTAATCTCAAAAAGCTGAAGCAACCTCGCCTTGGCATTATTGATGACAACAACCCCACTGCTTTTACCTATGGCGCTTTGCCAGATAGCGCCCGTTTGGTAGTTAGTACAGGGTTGTTTAAATATCTTGATGATGATGAAGCCGCTACCGTTTACGCCCACGAATTAGGACATATCGTGCATTGGGATTTTGCGGTGATGACTGTTGCCTCAACATTGGTTCAAATCACCTATTTGCTCTATGTCACTATTCGCGAAATTGGCAAAAAAGTTAATGATGAGCGTGCTGAAAATGCAGCGATGATCACGGCTTTTATCGCCTATATTTTTTATATAATTGGCACATATTTGCTGTTGTATCTATCGCGCACCAGAGAATATTTTGCCGATCATTTTGCGGCGGAACAAACGGGTAATCCTAATGCTTTATCCCGCGCTTTAGTCAAAATCGCCTATGGGATTGTCCAGGAAACGGAAAAATCAAAAGAACCAAGTCGGTTAATGCAAGGTACTCGCGCTCTTGGTATTTATGATGCAAAGGCAGCAGTCTCTACTGGTACAGCCTATCAAATTTCCTCTTCTCCTGAAAAAGTTGGTCGCCTATTCCTCTGGGACTTGTTTAATCCTTGGGGCTGGTGGATGGAGTTAAACTCGACCCATCCGCTTACAGGTAAGCGAGTTCGCGCCCTCAGTAACTATGCTGAGCAATTGGGACTAGACATGGAGTTTGATATGGGTCGGGTGGTTGCCGAAGGTAAGCAACTCGACAAGAAGCGTCTCTATGGCACTTTTTATCAAGATATCTTGCTCTATGGTGCAGAATTTATCGCGATTGCGATCGGTTTAGCGATCGGGGCAGTTCTGGTTAATAGCATCGGTGGCTTAAAAGCATTTGTTGCTATTCCACTTCTATTACTAGGTGCTGTGATGATCTTTAAGAGATCAGTCATGTATCCCAGTTCTAAGAATGCGATCGCCAGTGATGTGATTACGCTCATGTCCGATGCCTATGCTAGCCCTCTGCGCGGACAACCTGTGCAATTGGAAGGAACTCTGATTGGGCGTGGGGATGCTGGTTATGTATTTGGTTCTGATCTGAAGTTACAAGACAAAACTGGCATGATGTATCTGCTCTACGCTTCGCGTTGGGGTCCTTTGGGTAACTTCTTGTTTGGCATGAAGCGGGTACAGGGCTTAATTGGTATGGAAACCACTGCAAAAGGTTGGTTCCGCCGTGGTGTTGCTTCTTGGATGGATTTAGAACTTCTATCTACTACCAACGGCAACAAAGTTTCCAGTCATCCCGCTTTTTGGGGTCTATTATGGTCAATTATCTTTTTGGTTGTAGGCGCATTACTATTTCTTGCTAAATAGTTTTTAACTTATACCCAAGCAAAAAGAGAGGGCGATCGCCCTCTCTTTTTG
>JBJTVM010000484.1:0-10052 GCA_046081205.1 Pseudanabaena sp.
GGGATTGTGGTTTGTACTAGGTAACTCTCGTTTTGGATTTTAATTCAAAAAACAGCAAATCATATGATATAGTCTCGACTAAATTTTTACGGTCTACGGTGCTGTCGCCTATGCAAGCCAATCCAGTCTTTAAACCTGCAATCCCTCACTCTGGTTATCAGACCGCTCAATCTGGTTATCAGGCCTCAGTACCTGTGACCGTGTATCGAGAACTGGCTGCGGAGTTGCAATCTACTCAAGCAAAGTTATCTTTTTTTCAGTTGCAAAATGAGCAACTAACGAAGCAAAATCAAATGCTATTACAGGAGTTTGAAGCGATCGCCCAATCTACAGATCGTGTTCAAGCAATTCTCACGCAGTCTAATTTACCTGATTCAAAACTAACTGATGTGTTAGCAGGTATCCGTGCTTCTTCTCAAATTAATCCTGCCCCATCAAGAAGTAATCCTCAACCCCAAGGTCGTCCTCCCGCAGCCACACCTCGCCCTACGGAAAAGCCCACGCAGGTTAGCCCTCGTAAAGTTGCTGTGCAGCAGACAACTAACGCTATTCAAGAAGCAATTTCTAGGGCGAGGCAACTTGCCACTGAGCCAGTGCAATCCATTGATAGCGATTCAACGGCTAGTGAAGCTCTATATTACGATAGTTCTTTTGCTGCCTTTGAATCCCCTGCTCCAACACCGACCCCAAAAGCAAAAGTTTTACCTAAGCTAGAAATTCGTGAAGAAATATCTTCTCGACCTCTACGCACTGAGTCGATAGAAGAGGCAAATGAGTCTACAGGCTTAAGTGGTTGGGTCTTAACTGCAACGATCATCGCGATCATCCTGACTTCTTTTGGTGCTGGTTATTTGCTAATGCGTCCATTTGTAAAGTAAAAGCCCAGTAATTAAAAAAAGGAGCAAAGCTCCTTTTTTCAATTGTTTATAAGTTAAAGCGGCGCTTTACGCCGCTTTATATTTGTAAATTTAAAATCAAACCCAGTAAAGGTTTTAAAAACACAAAATGGCTATGCCATTTTGTGTTTTGGTATTAATGGGATATGGGTATAAAATTAGGTCATGGATAGACGTAAATTTTTAGTTGTAAGTGGGGCGGCGATAGCCACTCTTGGGGGATGTCAATTATCAAATCCTTTTGATCAGCGCGATCGCCTACGGATGATAGGTTTGTTAGGAGCTATACCCAGTAAAGTTATTAATCAATTTGAGTCTGCTTCCAAAACAAAGGTTGAATTTAAAGCTGAAAATGCCCCCTCAAAACTTTGGCAAGAACTTCAAAATTATCCCAATATTGATAAAGAAAAAGCACCACATCTCATCAGTATTGGTGACAGTTGGTTAGATCAAGCGATCGCTAATTCGTTAATCCAACCTATCACTCCCAGCCTACTAGCAAAAATTCCGAAATGGCAAAAACTATCTCCCCTTTGGCAACAGAGTGTTACACGCAATAATCAAGTGTGGGGTATTCCCTATCGTTGGGGAGCAACAGCGATCGCTTATCGTAGCGACAAACTAAAATTTAATATTACTCAATGGTCTGACCTGTGGAGACCAGAATTAAAACTAAAGCTATCACTACCAGATGATGCCCGTGAAGTAATCGGTTTAGCGCTTAAAAAGATGGGGCAATCCTATCAGCTAGAAAACTTAGTTGAACGTCAAGATATTTTTTCCACACTGACTCAAGAACTAAAAAGCCTTAATGCACAAGTTTTAACCTACTCTTCTGATAATTATTTGCAGTCTCTATTAGCAGACGATACATTTGCAGCAGTAGGGTGGACAAGTGATATGCACAAAGCCCAAAAGCAAAACCCCAATCTCAAAGTGGTGATTCCCCAAAATGGCACAGCTCTTTGGAGCGATCTTTGGGTAATTCCTAAAGGAGAAGTGGCGATTGCCGCAACTGAATGGATGAATTTTTGTCTAACACCTGAGATCGCTGCCCAAATTACATCTTTGACTGAGGCAGTTAGTACATCAAGTGAGTTAGAGCAAGTTCCCGCTAGTGTCAAATCTGATTCGCTCAAGTTTTTCTCACAGGATGTCCTTACTAAATGTGAATTGATTTCACCATTGTCTCCATCAACGCTTACACAATATAAAGACCTTTGGACTAAGCTGCGATCGGGAACTATATAAGGGCTTTGCTGTCAAAACAAAAAGATATTTTTACGGCATGACTTCGCTGAACTATAGCGTTTATCAGTCTAGTGAAGTACAGGTTGGCTTCACCGCCTTCGGCTAGCCTACCCAATTTTCCTTAATGTCTCTAAACACTTATCTAAGTAATTCGGCGTAATTAAGCAATAAACTTAAAACCTGTATAGCTTACTTATGAGGCTGTACAGGTTATTGAGGTTTATATTTAACTGTGACCACTCACTTAGTCAGAAGTTTTAAATTGGTATAATTTGCCAATAGTAGTCAGTAAGTAATTAATCATAATTACAACCTAAAACTAAATTCAACCCACCCATGCAGCATACAGTTTTAAGTTTACTTATGCCTAGTTACTTAAATAATGAATATTTACTATTAGGGAATAAGTAAAGATGAAACTTTACATTTGGCAACCTCTATTCCAATACCCTACCCAATTCTCTAAATACGTCTTAGTGACAATATTCCTTGGCACAATTAGTTGGTGCGGACAAGCTTTAGGACAACAAAATAGCAGTAGTTCTTATGGTTTAGGCATAGTCCAAAAACAATCTTATATAGGACAGGTTAGATGTGCAGATTTAGCTAATCTCGTCTCTATCGATCTACTTGCTCCTGAGGACGGAGCAAGAACACTTTCAGAGCGTCCAACTTTTTATTGGTATATCGAGCATAAATTATTAGCCTCAAAAAATACAACGCAAGTGAGTTATGGCAATAACTTTTATGTAGATTTTTTTGTGCGCGATGGCTTTGCCCGTAATGCAAAATCAATTTTTCGTTCTCGGTCAGAAGTAACGCCTAAAGTCAAGTCTGGTCTATATCGATTTGAACTCCCAGCAAATGCCCCTTCTCTGCAAATAAATAAAACCTATAGTTGGCATATTCGTTATATCCAACCTAGTAGTCAAGACAATAGTGATATTACTAATCAAATAGATATTAGAGCAATTATTAAGCGAGAAAGTAATCCTTCAGTCATGGAGAGAGTACAAGCTGCTTCAACGCATTTAGATAAAGCGCGAATCTTTGCAGAAAACCTATATTGGTATGATGCTCTTGATGCATATACCAAATGGATCGATGTAAACCCTAATGACACAGCAGCCTTACGTGAGCGACTAGCAATGTTAGATCAAGTAATAGAAAGTTATCCTAAGAAGAAATGTATTGGCAAATATAACGTAAATAATTCAAGCTTAATTAATTCCAAGCAGTCAATACTCCAAATCATGAAATATAGTCCATCAAGGTAATTGTGGTGAGGCTCCACTAAGAGCGGGAGGCATCACCATATTTGCCGAACTAGCGTTAACCAGAACTGAGGTTACGTGGAATATGGATAGTTGTAATCACTGCGCTTACGCCATTCCATTTCACTGTTAACAACTTTGTAGAGACATTCTTCAACAATAAATGGAGCATTGCGCCAATTAATATCATCACGCTGCAAAATCCAACTCACTTGCTCCAGCGATTCTTCCAACTCTGCCTCAAAACGTGCCAGAGGCAGAGGTTTTTTTTCTAAATTTGGTGACTCGACACAAACGGCGATCGCCTCTTTAAGTACTGCAACAACTTCTTTACCGTATACTTCTCTCGCTCTGAGCCTCAGTGCTTTATAGCCTTTTTCCGAAGTTGCATACATTGGCGGCAATCGATTCAATACGTAGGCAGTTGCCTCCCCAAGATCTACTGTTTCAGCGATCGCAGGATGTAACTTCTGAACTTGATGATAGGCAAGCGACAATACTAATTTTTCTAGTACATTACTAAATTGATAATTGACATCCACCATGTAGGTTTGAAAATCTCTAGCTTTTCGCTCATCCTGACTAGGATTGACTGATGTTTTAATTTGTCTACCTTTCCAAGAGATTTCTGGTGATTTGCGCCCCAAAGCAGTCTCGTCTCGACCAGCAATCGCGTCACGTTTACCTATAACTGTATAGGTGTTGCTCACTGCACTTTTGAGTTTAACTGTCATCAAGGCATTCTCTAGAGCCGTCGGAATATCTTTCCAAGAGGCATTTTCTGCACCTAAAATTTGTTGGAGTGCAGCAAGCGATCGCGCGTGACTAGCAACCTCTTGTGATGGTAGTGGTTTTGCGTCTCTGAGTGCGTCTGGCTTAACACTTACGAGCGCCCGACGCACTGCGGATTCAATTTGAGATCGCATTTCGGTAGCAGCTTTTTTGCGTTGCCTTAGCCATCCTACTTTTGATGTGGCATACATCGGTGGTAGGCGATTAAGCGCATAAGCTGCGACTTCGCTTAAATTCATCTGATCGCGTCGGTATTGCGGTAAGTGAGAGATTTGTAAATCAATTTCTGCAATTACCATCTCCTCTATTGCATTTTTGCAACTTTGCATATCAAGCCGTCCCAAACCCAATATGAAATTGAAATATTTCTAAAATGGAAAAGCATTAGTTTAGACTAATTGTAAATTTTTTGGAAATTGCAAAGAAATCAAAATTAAAATGGTTTAGCCATTATAGCAATTGACATAATACTAAAAAAAAGTTCAAATTTATTGCTGGAGTCGTCATAATAAAAAATTTTTTTTTAAAGCCTTCTAAAGAGAGACTTTCAAAAAAATAATTTTGGAGTTTTCAGCGCTTTTGATGCTGGAAATATCAAAATTATTTTCATCATGAAAATTGCTGAATTCATTGTGAAGAGATGTTGCCAAGCAACACATCTTTCTCTTTTTAGATACAGGCTAATTTCATTTTCTACTGCGGTCAATACGGTATAGCCATAGCATCAGAGCTAATACCCCAATCTGTAGACCAAAGCTACCTAAATTAGCGCCTAGCTCACCATTACCTGCAATTAATCTTGCAAAAAAGATAACCGCGCCAATAAATCCTGATCCTGCAAAAGTGATGTAGATAAATTTGCGGAGACCTCGATAGGGAGATTTGGCTTCACGCCTAAGACGCTCGTACTGTTCAGAATTGAGTTTAGACACGATTTTAACTAAATGTGATGAAAGTGAGCGCAAAGCGCTCACCTCTTCATATTAACGTGAGTGCAACTAGCCATTTTGTGACATTTGTACCGCGCTTCGCGCGGCGCAAATGTCTATATCGAATTCACGTTTATTTAGATTTCATGGCTGTGCGATCGCATAGCCAAATAGTATTACCAGTAATCAAGCGTGATGGATATTGATTCACATCCCCTTGAGGGGCTAGCACCGCAGATAACGCTTTTGCCTTGGAAGCACCTTCAACCATAAAAATAATCTCTTTCGCTTGGTTAATCAAAGGTACAGTCATGGTGATTCGAGGTTGACCATCTTTTTCACCCACGGTTACAAGGCGATCACTAACTTTAAGAGCATTGGTATGTGGAAATAGCGAGGCTGTATGTCCGTCGTCCCCCATTCCCAACAAAATCAGATCGAACTGAGGGAATTCCCCTTCATTGCCACCAAAAAATTTTTTAATATGCTGTTCATACTTTGCGGCAGAAATCGCAGGATCATCAGCATCAGTTGGCACTGCATGAATATTTGACTCAGGAATAGCTACATGACTAAGCCATGCTTGACGAGTCATTCCTTCATTACTTTGCGGATCACTGACAGGTACATAGCGCTCATCTCCCCAAAAAACATGCACCTTTGACCAGTCCCATCCTTTACTTGCTAAAAGTTCATACAAAACACGAGGTGTACTACCACCTGCGGCAACGATGGTAAAACGTTCACTTTTAGCGATCGCTTCATCATAGGCGAGTTGACACAATAACAATGCTCTTGAGGCAATTTCAGAGTGATCGTTCCAAATTTCTACTTGTCTAGCCATAAAAAATATCTCTGTAGCGAAGAAATGGTGGGGAATGAAGTGAATAATGCATTTTGTATTTTTTGATAAATTGTATTTTTTGATCAATTTAGTCGATCAAAATGGTCAAAATTTATCAATTTTTATCAATCAATCTTAAGAGAGGTGTCTTTTATTTCATTTTGTGTGATTTTTAACAGTACTAACGAGTAAATGTATTAACCTATAAAATGTTAGAATAATATTAAGGTTAAGGTAAATAGCTATGACACCTGCTATCATACGCCTCTTCTGGGACTCAGTTAGCCAAGCACAGCCGAATCTAATCTTAAATCTTGATGATGATGGGTTGATGAGCTGGCTAGTAGAGCAAGTCCAACAACGTTCTTCGCTTGATTCCCATCAACAAAATGATCTCAGTAACTACATCAGCAATCGTCTACCCTTAATTCGAGAAATGGCGAATCAGAGCTAGTTGCTTGAAGATGATTGATTATAAGTTGATTATTTCTAAGGTTTTTAAGGTATTACTTCTATTTTCATACTGATATTGCTTTAAATTCGTTTTAAGCATATTCATCTCTCAAGTATTTTCTTTTGATTAGGCAAAGAGCCTGATAATATGATTTCAAAGAATATTTAGGGGATTTTTCTAAAGGGGAACATCTTAAATTTCTGACAGTCCATACGCCAAAATGTTAGGATACTTTCCTGAGCTATGTGATCGCTGGTTTCATTGCTCTGTAAATTACTCACAATTGTGTCTAGCAATTATTTCTAGCGTATGTCATCTGCAAGAATCATCGACTTATTACGTAGTGGTTTAACTAGTCAGTCCTATATTGTCCGGGGTTGGGTGCGGACAAAGCGTGAAGGTAAAGAAGTTACTTTTTTAGAACTAAATGATGGTTCATCGCTTCATGGGTTACAAATAGTTTTACCGCAGACGATTAATAACTACTCGACGCTAATCAAGCAAATAACTACAGGCACATCCGTAGAGGTATCTGGCACTTTAGTTGAGTCTATGGGCAAAGGACAAAGGGTAGAAATGCAAGCTTCAGTGATCGCCACTTTTGGTGTAGCTGATCCTGAGACTTATCCTTTACAAAAAAAACGTCACTCGATCGAATTTCTTCGCACGATCGCACATTTGCGCCCACGCACAAATATGTTCGGTGCTGTGTTTCGCGTCAGAAATGCTTGCGCCTTTGCAATTCATAAGTTTTTTCAAGAACGCGGTTTTTTATGGGTACATACACCAATCATTACTGCTAGTGATTGCGAAGGTGCAGGCGAGATGTTTGGTGTAACTACTTTTGACTTAAATAAAGTGGCTACAACAGGTAAATCCGTTGATTTTGCACAGGATTTTTTTGGGAAGCCAGCCTTTTTGACAGTCAGCGGTCAGCTAGAAGCAGAAATCATGGCAACCGCCTTTTCTAATGTCTATACTTTTGGTCCTACTTTTAGGGCTGAGAACTCAAATACTTCGCGCCATCTTGCCGAGTTTTGGATGATTGAGCCAGAGGTGGCTTTTTGCGATCTCGAAGGTGATGCAGATTTAGCCGAAGATTTTCTTAAATATATCTTCAATTATGTTTTGGAAACTTGCCCTGAAGATATGGAGTTTTTCCAAGAACGGGTAAATGATCAGGTAATGGCTAATGCACGTAAAATTGTTGATGAAAAATTTGAGCGAATTACCTATACAGAGGCAATCAATATTCTCGAAAAGAGTAGTAAAACCTTTGAGTTTCCTGTGTCATGGGGATTAGACCTCCAATCTGAACATGAGCGATTTTTAGCAGAAGAACATTTCCAAAAGCCTGTGATCGTGATGGATTATCCACTGGGAATCAAAGCATTTTATATGCGGGTGAATGAAGATACTGCAAGCGATCGCCAAACTGTAAGAGCAATGGATATTCTCGCTCCAGGCGTAGGTGAAATTATTGGTGGTTCCCAGCGTGAAGAACGTCTCGATATCTTGGAAGCGAGAATTCGCAGTGTCGGTTTAAATCCTGAAGACTATTGGTGGTATCTCGATCTACGTCGTTATGGAACCGTACCTCATGCTGGTTTTGGTCTGGGCTTTGAGCGTTTAGTTCAGTTTGTTACTGGCATGGGAAATATTCGTGATGTAATTCCCTTTCCCCGATTTCCTCAGAGTGCAGAGTTTTAAATGCACAAAATGGCTATGCCATTTTGTGCTTCGGTATAATGTGAGGTCAATATAGCCGTAGCAAATGGTAAGGAATCGCCAAGCCTTCATGCTATGTGAGCTAATTCACCCATAATATAAGTTGCTGCGATCGCTCGATCATCACCCATAATGATCGTCGCAAATAGTTGATCGGAGATTTCGGTAAGTGTGGTTGCCATATCTTCTGAAGATTGATTTCTTAACGCCATAATCGGTGTTGAGCGCAAATTTAGCACCACAAAATCGGCTTCTTTGCCAATTTCAAAATTGCCCAATTTATCTTCAAGACATAATGCTCTTGCCCCGCCCAAAGTTGCCAAAAATAAAGCTTGAAATGCTGATAGTTTTTGCGATCGCAACTGTGCAACTTGATAGGCAGCACTAGCAGTTTTCAAGATCGAAAAACTGGTTCCAGCACCTACATCGGTTCCTAATCCGATTTTTACAGGAGTTTCTGAAGATTTAGCTTTTTCTAATTTGAATAGGCCGCTTCCCAAAAATAGATTGGAAGTTGGACAAAAGGCGATCGCCGATTTAGCTTCTGATAATCTCGTAAATTCACGATCAGTAAGTTGGATACCATGAGCAAATACTGATCTTTCAGTCACTAAGCCTGCTCGATCATAGACATCAAGATAATCGTCACACTCAGTAAAAGCAGCCACAACAGCATCCACTTCTTTCACATTCTCTGAAAGATGAGTATGTAAATAAACATCAGGAAATTCCTGCAAAAGTTTACCGATATTAGTTAATTGCTCTGGGGTTGATGTCAGCGCAAATCTTGGGGTAACAGCATAGAATAAGCGATCGCACTTATGCCACTTCTCAATTAGCTGCTTAGTTTCTATATAGGAAGATAATGCTGTATCTCTTAAAAAATCTGGAGCATTACGATCCATCATTACCTTACCAGCAATCATCCGCAAATTACGGCGCTGCGCTTCTTCAAAAAAAGCATCCGTCGATTGTGGAAATACTGCGGTAAATACTAAGGCGGTTGTAGTGCCATTTCGCAATAGCTCATTAAGAAAAATAGAGGCTATCTTTGAAGCATAATTACGATCAGCAAATTTTCGCTCTGTCGGAAACGTATAAGTACTTAGCCATTCTAATAACTGCTCTCCATATGAAGCTATCATTTCTGTCTGCGGGAAATGAATATGAGTATCAATAAATCCTGAGACTATTAGATGCTCACGATACTCTGTAATCGGAATATCTGTATATTTAGCTTGCAGATCTTGGTAGTTGCCTAAATCTTTGACTTTGCCATTTTCAACTATCAGCAAACCATCGGTAAAGTAACGGATACAATCAGCTTCTGGAGCATAGAATGGATCAGCGATCGCATCTAGAAAACTGGCCCGAAATCCTTTAGTTGGTTGATGTTGCATAGTTTAAAAAATAGTAATCGCTCAAAAATGCTTATTCTAATGAGATTAGTTTAATGTGACTATTTTTCACATTTTTTAATTGTGGCTGTAGTCGCAAAAAGTACAACAAATCTACATGATATAGGACTTTTCAAGCAAGTGAGGTACATAGGTTTGTTTCCCCGCAATAGATAAATCTTTGAAAGCGTCGCGAAGCGACGCTTTCAAAGATTTATTTGGGTTTTAATTTAGCGCATTGTATACATATTGCTAGGCAATGATCAGTTTCATCAAAATAAAAAAGCCCCTCCTTGCGGAGAGGCTTTTTTGTTTCGATTAGACTAGGCTAGGCTAGAGATTAACCATTGATAGCAGGAGCAGACATTGCTACTGGTGCTACATCAACAGCAGCCAAATCGAGTGGGAAGTTGTGAGCATTGCGCTCGTGCATTACTTCCATACCCAAGTTTGCGCGGTTGATTACGTCTGCCCAGCTTGGTACTAC
>JBJTVM010000485.1:0-4109 GCA_046081205.1 Pseudanabaena sp.
TTTTTTGAAAGCCCGCCGTTGGCGGGCTTTCAAAAAACCGATTTTGGTGTTTCCATCGCCGTAGGTGATGGAAACACCAAAATCGGTTTTTTGATGAGAATTGCTCTTTCAAAACCCTTACGGGTTTGTTTTTTTAATATAGTAAAGACTCTGCGATTTTTACTATTTTGCGTCACAAAAAAGGCCTGCAACGCAAGCCTTTTTTATGAATTACCCTTCCCAGATTTTGGCTAGGACTGTTTGTGGTGAGATCTCATTGAGTGACTGACCTGCGCCCCCTTGCACATATTTGATGCGCTTTTCAGCGATCGGCAGTAATGCACCCGCAGTCGAATTTGCTCCGAAAATGGCAACTAAAGCCGTGCCCACTGCAACTCCTAGTTGCATAGCATCACCTTCGGCACAAATAAATAGATTTGCAGCAGCAATAAAAGCGGTAAGTTTACCGATATCGGTCGGACTCGTAATTAGGAGATTAGGAACTTTAGCAGTTAATTTCTTCAATAAATCAGTATTATTAACGCTATCGATCGCTACAATTGGTAAGTTCGGTAGTTTTGCTTGCATATCGAGCGCGATCGTAGCCCAACTCTCCGCAGGATAATTGGCATAAGCACCACAATTCAGCAAAATAAAACCACTTTTTTGAATGCCAAGACGTTTTTGCTCACTGGCAGCCCAATCCAAATCATTTTTGGGCAGAGTGACCTTAATGGGTGGACAGGGAGTCTTGATATTGATTGCCGTGAGCAAGTTATGCTTTTGGACTGCGGCATATTCTTCAGTATTGCCTGCAATAGAGTCCGTTAGTAAAAAGTCACCTTGCCCCGCAAAAGATATTCGCTTGGGAATACCGCTTAACCATAACAAGATATTAACTGAGAAACTAGGCTGAGTAATGATCGCAGCATCATATTCGCGATCGCGGATTGTCCCAAGCAAGTTACCAAAATCAGCCAAAGAGTTGCGATCTTTGAAATCAAACTTGAGGACTCGGTTCACAGATTGGCAAACGCGATAAGCTGCCATTGCGCGTGGCTCGACTACCACATCAATCTCGGCATTGGGATACTGTTGTTTGAGTGTATCCAGTGTCGGGAAAAATAGTAACTGATCGCCAGTTCCACCAGGAACCAAGGCCAGTATTCGCATCATATTTATACATCTCTAGACGAAGACCGTATGTAATATTACTTTGTTTTTGGGAGTTGATACAGATAGCCTTAATACAAACCCCAAAGGCATTGCTTAGCCATGCCTTTGGGGTAACGTTAGTTCGACGAAAGCTCAAAATTGTAAGAACCGCTATGCGGTTCTTACAATTTTGAGCCATTTGCGACGTGCTTCGCACGCCGCAAATGGCGAACTGACATTAGGTTAGATCAAAAGGGCTAGATCAAATCACCTAACAAACTTGATACTTCGCCCTGCATATTGTTGCGGTTGTCGTCGTAGAGCATGAGGGTATCCAGTTTTTTGTGTCGGGATAGTTTCTGGACTTTACGCACATTGCCATTAGTTGCATCAAGGGCGGCGGTAATCGCCGAATGGCGGATACGGTGGGGAGACATTTTTTTGGTAATACCTGAGTCTTGCGCCAGTTGGTCAACAATTTGGTAAATCGCCGTGCCAGTCAGTCGATGTCCATAATTGACGGGATCGAGGGATTGAAATAAGGGGCGATCGCTATTTTTTGTCTTAAGTTGAGATAGCCAGTCTTGAATTGCGCTAGCTGTTCCCATGCTAAGACTAATGAGACTCTTTTGAGAGCCACGTCCTTTACCTAAAATCTGGAGCGATCGCGCTTCATAGTCAAAATCACCGATATTGGCGCTAACGACTTCATTGCGGCGCAGGGCATTGTCCCAAAGTAGTCGTAAAATTGCAAAATCACGTATACCTTTGATCGTAGTTCTATCTATTTGTAAAAGCATTGTTCGGATACCATCGGGCTTAATTCCAGTCGTATCGCGGTAGGTTTGAACGGTCTCAGATTGGATATCATCAAGATTCCAATTGCATTTCCCTAACTTGGCAGCAAAATTTACTAAGGACTTGAGAGCAGAAAGACGACGATTAATAGTTGATTCCTTTAAGCCTTGAGCTATTAAGTCGGATTTGTATCGCAACACGATCGCGATCGCTTCAAATCGATTTAACTGCAAGAACTGGGCAATCACTGGCTCCGTCGGCTTTTGTCCATAGGCGGCAAGAAAAAAATAACGCAAATCCTTTTCATAGGCGCGTCTGGTGTTAAGACTCCGTTTGTCAGCTAGGAGCGATGTGAGAATGTCTGGATTAAATTCTGTCAGAGCGTAAGGAGCTTTGCTTATTTGAGTCTCATTAGTATCTAAATGAGTCCTATTTTGATTCTCGTGTTCTGGATTTGATACAACAGTTAGTCTTAATTGAGTCTCGCTTGTCTCAATTTTAGTCTTATTAAGTGTCTCAACATCTTGAGATAAGGCATATTTTGCTTGGCTAAATCTCAATTGTTCAGGTGCGATTGCGTCGCTAAGCCCTGCATTAGCTGCGGCACGTTTGACAATGCCATAGATGGCGGTTCCAGTCAGTCTATGCCCATAACTAGCACGATCCAGAGATATAAATAGTGGTGCTTGAGATTCATCTTTATGCTCGGTTTCAAGATGAATCAAATTTAGCCAGTCTTGTAATGCGTTGGCTGTGTCTAAACTGAGACTAATAATTTCCGACTGATTTTGTTGACCTCGACGTTTATAGCGCCGTTGCACCTGAAGCGATCGCCCCTGACCATCAAAATCCTTAATACTAATCGCCGCTACCTGTTGCCGCTTTAGCGAATTCTCGATCAATAATTGCAAAATTGCATAATCACGTTGACCTGCCAATGTGTGGCGATCGCAAGCCATGAGAATTCGACTTGGGAGATCATCAGTCATATTGGCTTATGATTTAAAGACTTTGTAGGCGATCGCTCCTAAAAGTACTAACCCAAAGAAGGGAAGCCAGTTATATCTAATCCAATAGAGTAAATTATTAAAAAAGAGGCTGGCTTCGCGAGATACCCATGTTGCAATTAAAACAGCCCCTACAAACATCGCGAAATACATTAATATTTTCGTCATTTGGTTTTCTCCTAAAGAATTCTTTTTAAAAATGAGTCAGCCATAAAAGCAATACAGATTAATGTCCAAATTCCATACTGTTCATGAACACCAAAGCTTAACCATTTAAGCACTTGTGATATCGCAGGTGCACTAGCAACAGGACTGCCCGTGAAAAACATCATAATATAAAACACAAGGTGGGCAGTAAGAATCGCTAAGACCTTACTTATTAGTTTCTTGTTCATGTTTTATTTATGCAATTATCTGTACTATAACAAAAATATCATGCCTCAAACTACTCCATACCAGCCTGTTCTTTTGCGGTTATTGCATAATGCGATCGCCATCTTAGTCTTCGCTTCCTTAATTACAGGCTTTATGGTCTATGACCGATTTGACAAAAGGTTTGGGACTCTGAACTTACCGATAGTTCCCAATACCCAAGGGATTCACGGTACGATCGCTTTAACATTCTTAATTCTCTTACCAATTTTTGCTATATATTGCTTTCATCTTGGCTCACGACGCTTAGTTCAAGCCCAATCATTTAAACAGCTTGCAGAAGTGGGTAAACCAGTTTGGTGGATATCGCTACAACGTCTCACCAATACTTTGATTCTTCTATCTGCGACCTTTGCAGTGATTACAGGTCGAATGATGCAAGAGATATGGCTACCTAGTGAAGAATTGAACCATGCTTGGTATATCGGACATTTGATTTCATGGGGATTAATGATTGTTGGTATAGCAATGCATTTACTGATGAGTGCTAAGGTGGGTGGCTTACCACTATTGCTATCTATCTACAATTGGAAATTACGTGCTGAAGATATGCCCAAGTCTTGGTTTAAAGGATTTCAAATCAAACCCTCTAGCACGATTCTACTTATCTTTGAGATTTTGGTAATGGGTGGTATTGCGATCGCCTTTATTTTGCCCGCATTCTCCCAAAAATAAAGCAATTCTCATTATTAAAATCGGTTTTTTGAAAGCCCTCCGTTGGCGGGCTTTCAAAAAACC
>JBJTVM010000486.1:0-6387 GCA_046081205.1 Pseudanabaena sp.
CATAAAGGTGACGCGAAGCGTCACCTTTAAAATTACTTATTGCCGTAAGCTTGCCAAGCCAGATTGACTAGTGAATTAAATATCGCGGCGGCAGCGATCGCATTGCCTTTTCGACCATCAACACGAATATGAGGAATTAACGAGTCATTTAAACGTGACTTGATCACATCGGTATCAATAAACCCCGCAGGAGTTCCAATTACTAGAGCAGGCTTAACATCCTCCATCTCGATCAAGTCCACCAAAGTTGCCAATGCTGTTTGCGACTCCCCGATCACAAAAATGGCTTCAGGGTAACGTTTTGCTAGAGTTTCAATTCCCCAAGCAGCTTGGGTTTTGCCTTTTTGGGGACGGGTAATCGCTTCAACACCACAATAAATAGGATTGGCAAAAGTATCACAGATTTTAGGAAAGATCGCTGCTTGCACCGTTGGGACATCTACAATAACTGTGGTGCGTGTAGCGAGGACTGTGGCTCCAGCCTGTAGGGAATTTTCAGAAAACCTGACGAGATTTTTATACTCAAAGTCTGCGGTCGCATAAATTACTTGGCGCACAATTTCATATTCGGATGGGGAAAGTGAATGTTCACCAATCTCGCTGTCGATTATTGCTAAGCTTTGCGCGTCCGTAGTATGCCATTCCATAAAATTATGCAATTACCGTAGTTTAGTCATATATAGCGTTTATCAGTCTAGTGAAGTACGGGTTGGTTTCTCCTCCTTCGACGGGGAAACCAACCCTTGTACCTCGCTTGCTTGAAAAGCGATATAGCAATCAAATATGACCGTACCATATTTTAACGTGAGTTCGATATCGCCATTTGCAGCGTGCTTCTTATGCCAAAGCACAAAATGGTGTAGCCATTTTGTGCTTTCAAAACCCTTACAGGGTTTGGTTTTTAATTCACAGAATTGTAGTCACACTTCTGCGAATTGGTATTACGCCGCAAATGGCAAAAAAATGGTAAGAATCGCTCAGCGATTCTTACCATTTTTTGATTTCGTTGAACTCACGTTATTTTAGAGAACGCGGCGATTTTTGTTCCCAATAGTGAGAGGCTGTGCTTCGCGCCGACTCTCACTATTGAGTTCTAGGATTATTCTGGGTCATAAACATTTTGCCTAACACAATTTCGACCCTCAGCTTTGGCGAGATACAAGGCTCGATCAGCCGACTTGAGTAAATGCTTCACTTCAAAATTTTGAGCTGGTAAAATTGTCGCTACACCACAGCTAATCGTCACATGATTAGCAACTTTGGAACAATCGTGGGGTAATTTAAGGGATCGCACAATTTCTGTAGCTCGCATTGCCAAATTCATTCCCCCCTCAGCATCAGTATTCGGTAAAATAATCGCAAATTCTTCCCCTCCATAACGAGCCACCAAATCTGCAGGACGATTGGTTGATTTACTAATTGCTTGGGCTACTTCCTGTAAGCAGCGATCGCCCTCTTGATGCCCGTAACTATCGTTATAGTTTTTAAAAAAGTCGATGTCGCATAACACTAATGAAATTGGGACTTGCTCTCTATACGATCGCTTACATTCCTGCTCCAGATATTCATCTAAGCAACGACGATTAGCAACTTGCGTTAGACCATCGATGGAAACCAATCTCCTTAACTCTTGCACCACCACAGCTAATTGTTGGTTGGCGGCTTCAAGTTGTTGGCGAAGATTAGATTGCTCCAGTAAACGCCGCACTCTCTGCCGTAGCACAGCCCAATGAATAGGCTTAGTTACATAGTCTGAAGCCCCTACCTCATAGGCGCGATCTACAGATTCGCGATCTTCTAGTGCCGTAATAATTAAAACAGGAGTATGGTCACCGTGAGGAAGTTTTTGCAACCTTGAACAACACTCAAAGCCATCTAAGATGGGCATCATGGCATCAAGTAAGATGATATCTGGTAGGTATTCTTGATAAACTTTTAGTGCCTCCATCCCGTTAGAAGCCTCAATAACGCGATAATTTTCTCGCTCCAAATAACGCACCAAAATTTTTCGCATAAACAAATCATCATCCACTATTAAAATCTGCACAGCCTTGGATGCTGAAATTTCGGGAGTATTGATTTCTGGAATTACTTTTGGGCTAGGACGCTGTTTATGGCGATCGCTACTATCATCGATTGTCATTACATGGTTAGACGGTAAGATTGACGTTAACAGACATGCGTCTACCTGAAGATTTTAAGTATTTTAGCCTCATTAAATCCTAAAACCAGAGACTTTACGCCCATGTAGTGAACGTAACAATCTTCTAAGTTTCTATTTTACTTAAGCTTAGCTACATTAGTGATATTTTTCACGCTCTAGCTCAGATTTAACATTTGCATATTCATCAGTAATTTTGTTGATTTTGATATCTAAGTCCTCATATTTTTGATTGCGTAGATTTGTTTCCAATTCGCGGCATAGAGTTGCGAGATCTTCTGCACCAATTACACTACTGCTGGATTTTAAGGTGTGAACAGTCCGCTCCATCACCTCAAAATTTTTCTGTGCAAAGCTAGTATATAACTCTTGGAGGAGTGATTGCGTATTATCCAGATAACTCTCAATCAGTTCAATCATAAAATCTGAATCTTCACCGCCAATATCATTGGCGGCTTCATAGAGAGTAGAAATATTAATCGAAGATAGTGGACTAGATTTATTTGGTATAGCAGATGGACATTCTCGTAAAACCCTCACAAGTTCAGCGTTCAGGATAGGCTTACTGAGATAGTCGTCCATACCTGCGGCTAGACAAATCTCGCGATCGCCTTGCATGGCATTGGCGGTCATCGCCACAATCCTCGGTTTGGTCAAAATTTTACCGTTTCGCCAATTTTGCTCTATCAGTCGAGTAGCCTCAAGTCCATCCATCTCTGGCATTTGCATATCCATAAACACTAGGTCATAGGGCTGCTGTAAAAGCGCAGATAGTACCTCTAAGCCATTAGCTGCTACATCAGCCCGATAGCCCATACGCTGCAAAATATGTATTGCTACTTGCTGGTTAATCACATTGTCCTCAGCTAACAAAATCCGCAATGGATGGTTTCTTGCCATGAGTGGATCAAAGGCAAAACTTTGTTTTGATGGGACTAGAGGAATTCGTGCGTTATTTGTTTGATTAGCTAAGCCTCGAGCAATATTTTGACTGATGGTTTGACTAATTGACTGAGGCGATCGCGCAGTGGGAGAGATTAGTTGTGAGTCTTTAATATTAATTGTTTCAGGCTGTTCCAAAATGTTAACGGGAGCCGTGATCGCAAAGTAAAAAGTAGAACCTTTCTGCTCACTGCTCTCTACCCACATTGTGCCGCCCATCAGTTCACATAGGCGCTTACTGATCGCCAGCCCTAGTCCAGTTCCACCATATTGTCTAGTGGTCGAGGCATCTACTTGGCTAAAGGGCTGGAACAGCCGATATAGGCGATCGCTAGGGATCCCAATCCCTGTATCTTTTACTGCAAACTGTATGGTTCGCAGCAACTGAGTTTCTTCATGATGATCGCTCAGTTCACAACGCAAATAATGCGAAATAAGCATTTGCGTAACTGAAATATTTACAGAGCCGCGACTAGTGAATTTGATCGCATTGCCAATTAAATTAGCCAAAACTTGCCGTAGACGAGTCATATCACCGATTACAATCAAATCCACATCAGGATGAATCAAATAACCGAGGTCAATACCTTTTTCCAACGCCTTAGCTGAGAGCAGCTCGATCGTATCTTCCAAACAAGTTCGCAAATCAAAGGTTTGTTCTTCTAGTTCTAAATGTCCTGATTCAATTTTGGAAAAATCTAAAATGTCATTGATGATTGTCAGTAGGGTATTGCCCGCATTACGTGCAATCTCCACAAATTCCCTTTGCTCTCTAGTCAAATTTGTATCCAATAAAACCCCTGTCATCCCAATTACGGCATTCATGGGTGTGCGGATCTCATGACTCATGGTCGCCAAGAAATCACTTTTAGAACGATTGGCAGTTTCTGCGTTCACTCGCGCTTCTTCTAATTCTTTGTTTTGCTTAATTAGTTGTTCCCGTTGACGGGTTTCTTGCATTAGTAAATTTGCTTGTGATAGAGCGATACTGACTTGATTTGCTACGGATTCGAGCAGTTCTTTTTCTTCAACTGTCCATTCGTGAAAACTATTACAGTGATGTAATAAAATAATCCCATTGGTTAATCCATGGGATGAAGTACGGATTGCTAAAAGCGATCGCAATTGCATTCGGTAGAATAGGTCACCAAATTCATCTAAGTCTGGAGCAGTGCAGACATTGGTAATCGCGATCGCTTGATCTTGACTAGAAATTCTTTTCCCAAAAGCACTATCTAACAAAGGTAATTCAATATCTTTGACCGAAAAAATTTTTTCAGCTAATTGTTCGGACATTAGATGAATTTGAGATTGCAAAGCTGGATCTGAATCATGGTTGTAATAATCCATCTTATAAATCAGACAGCGGCTAGCATGAAAGGCTACCTGAATTTGATGGGCTGCCGTTTGAAAGATGCTTTTTATATCAAGACTTTGACGAATTTCATCGGTAATGCGATTAAGCAATACCGTAAGACGCATTTGTCTTTTTAAGTCTTTTTCTGCTACTTTTCTAGCTGTGATATCTGTTTGAATACCAATAAAGTGAGTTACTTTACCCATATCATCAAATATTGGCGAAATGTTTAGCTCATTCCAAAACAAAGAACCATCTTTGCGATAATTTCTAATGACTACGCTGCAAGATTCTCCTTTCAAAATTGCATTTCTGAGAATATCTTTTTCAGGCTGAAATACATCGCTTCCTTGCAAAAAACGACAATTTTTACCCATTACTTCACTAGCTTCATAGCCAGTAATTTTTTCAAATGCAGAATTTATATAGACAACAGGATTATTAGGGAGGCGAAAATCAGTAATGACGATACCATTATGACTAGAAGCGATCGCCCGTTCTTGGAGACGTAGAGTTTCTTCAAATTTTTTGCGATCGCTAATATCAAATCGAATTGAGAGATATTGTGTTGGCTTACCATGCTCATCTAGTAAGGGGATGATCGTGCTGTCAGTCCAATAAAATGAGCCATCTTTAGCCCTGTTGCGAATTTCGCCACGCCAAACCTTACCACTGGAAATGGTATCCCATAGGTTGGCAAAAAATTCTGGTGAATGATACTCGGAATTGATAAATCGATGATTTTTTCCGATTAATTCTTCTTGACTATACCCAGAGATTTCGCAAAATTTACTATTGGCATAGGTAATCGCTCCATCAAAATCAGTAACAGCAACGATCGCCGCTTGGTCAAGGGCAAATTTTTGAAATTCTAACTTGCGTAAAGTATTTTGAAGCTTGGTTTCTGCGAGCTTGCGGTTTGACAAGTCACTAGCAATCCCTAAAAACCCTGAAATTTGATTATCTTCATTTCTGAGGGCTGAAATAGAGAGCATCACAGGAAATCGCGATCCATCTTTACGGATAAATGTCCATTCTCTTTCTTCTATTTGTCCTAATTTCGCTTTGGCGACAAACACCTCAAAGCCTGATGGAATTAGAGTGCCTAACTCTTCAGTTAAAGCGATCGCCCGTTGCTGAACCTCTGATAAATCATGAAAGCGCTCAGGAGTGCAAATGCCGATTACTTCTGAAGCTGTATAGCCTAGCCAACGCTCAGCCGTGGTATTGAAAGCACAAATTATTCCGTCAACTGTTGTCGCAATAATTGAGTAGTTGGCACTATCTAAAATTGCTTGATGCAATTTTAATGTCTCTTTGACTGTATTCCTTGCAGTTTTTCCCATCCCATTATTTAAAGGATTTCTGTGTTTTTCTGGGTAGGTTGGCAAATCGCCATTAGTAGAGTTAGGCATAATTTATAGAAGACCCAGACGTGAAATTAATCTAAGATAGATAAGGGGTTAGTAGATTTATCGAGTACAATTTAAAAAAACTCTGTAGTCTAGTCAATGCAGGGCTCGTAATCGCTTTGGTTAAAAAAACTTAAAATGTATTTGGTTAATTTAAAAAATTATCTTGTGGCATACATCCCCTCATCACAAAATTAGTTTTTAATCTTGGTCTACAATCTTATTCTTTCTTATTCTATAACAATTATAAGGTTATTTCCTATAGCAATCACACGGCGCTTTGCGCTCCAGCCCAAGCCAAGAAATTTTTTGAAAGTGTTGTTTCGCAACACTTTCAAAAAATTTCTTGGGGGTTCGCTTGATTGGTAATTGCTATAGCCTGTATCAGGCTAGTGAAGTACAGGTTTGTTTCCCCGCACTCGGCGGGGAAACAAACCTGGGTACCTCTCTTGATTGAAAAACAATATCTCGACGACACGCAACGTTGTTTCTTCTCCCTCTCAAACTTCGCAATA
>JBJTVM010000487.1:0-4366 GCA_046081205.1 Pseudanabaena sp.
CTAACAACCCCGTTGCAGCGGAATGAAGGAATCTCCTGGTGTTTAGTTCAATATTACTTGCATCCGCTGAACGCAACCGTTAGGTCAAAACCTGTTATGTCCGTTAAGATTATTTTTTTAGCCAAGATTAGCCCCTCAAAAACGAATTGGTCGTTGATCATACTTTTCCAGATAGCCATTTGCGCCGCGCGAAGCGCGGTGCAAATGGTGCAAGGTGGTAAAAATCGCAGAGCGGCTTTTACCATCTTGCGCGTTCGTCGAATTGACGTTAAGTAAGACTTATTGCAAATTAGTTTGTTTATGAAAACCCTCGTATACAAAGCATTTTAAAGAATCCGTGACAAGTAAACAAAGCTGACCTCAGCAACTATTAAAGTACTCCTAAGTAATCGCAAATTGCTTGATTAATCGTTGCTTCACCGTGCATATCTAACTGATTGGCTTTGGCTAAGTCTGGAGCTTGAAATGGAGTATTCAGAAAAGACCAATCACTTTCATAAAATTCTTGGGGTGAAATAATTAAGTGTTTGGCATAATTTTTCACCCCAGCAATAAGGGTTTCCGCTTCTAAAAAGCCTTCACGGGTCAGACAAATGATGGGAATGCCAACTCGCAAAGCTTCAGCTAAAGTGCCGTAACCTGGTTTGGTGACGATGCGATCGCATACCACCATCAGATCCACAGGACGAAGCCGATCGCAATTAGCTTTTGTCAGGTTTGGTAAATCTGGAGCATCGCGATCAAAGGTGACAAATTGCCATTCAGGAAATCTGGCAAGATTTTGATAGGGAATTGATTGCAGGCTTAGCCCTCCAAAAGTGAGTAATACTGTAGGGCGAACGCTATCTAAATTGAACTTTTTTCGTAAATATTCCGCCGAATGCCTAGGTTTCGCACCAGTTAGTCCCACATCTTCTATGTTAGAAAAGCACCCCATCGCTTCGGCAAAAGGTAACCGAAATAGGCGATCGCAATGGCTATAGGTTTCCGATAAGCGATCGGCAAGTTCGATAAATTTGCCACCCCAATCGCGATAAATAAAATCCCAACCAAAGTTACCTGCCATCCAGCAAGGAATTTTTGCCGCTTTCGCAATCTCTGCAACCATTGGCGGAATGTCGCCAAAGATCAAATCCACTTGATTTTCTTGGAGAAACTTAACTTCAGCTTCGATTAAATCTGCTTGCTTGTCGTGAATTTGCTGCCACACATTCAATGTAGTCTCACGATCAACCTGCAAACTATCGATCTGGATTACGCCCACATCAAACACACGCGGATGATAAATAAAATCACCTTCGATATATTCCTCCAATAACCAACGCGGAGCCGTCGTCGCAATAATTAGCTTAATATCAGGCGATCGCTGTTGCAGTTCCGCAAGAACCGCCGCTGTGCGCGTTGCATGACCGAAACCATGATTGGTAATTGCAGTATATAGAGTGGGCATGGGTTTATTCAAGGTGATTTATTATCAATTGCTCGTCAACCTCGAAGTGGTTGCGACCAGTTTGCATTGCAGTAAGAAGCAAGTTGTCAAAACATTGTAGAGTTGCGTCCCTGCGGGGCGCAACTCTACAATGTAAGGGGTTTGAAAGCACAAAATGCCGTAGTCATTATGGGCTTTGGTGTTAGGTACTTACATTAAGGTTTCTTTGTTAGGACTCTTCAATACAGGCAAAGCTGAACTAATGAGAACTTGATCGGCTTCTGGCAAAATTTTAGTTTCAGAAATTTCTTCAACGGACTGAGCTTCCTCGCTGATGTCTTGTCCAGAACCACGCATACTAACGAGATAAATGCTGCTCAGCGTCAAAATTACACCAATCCATTGCGCGAAGGTCAGATTTTCACCTAAAAAGAGACTACTAAACATGAGCGCAAATACTGGAGTCGAAAAAGTCAAAGCGCTCAAAGTAGTCAAACTACCTGAAGAAGCAAAAAAGAAAAATAATCCATAGGCGATCGCACTACCCATAATCGCCATATATGCCATTCCCAGCCAACCCCAAGCACTTAAGTTTTGCCATTGACTCTGCTCGAGTTGATTGGAAATCAGTAATAAAGGCAATCCTCCAATAATCATGTGCCACCCCGTCGCCATCACAGGATCAGCATAACGCACCACAGGACGAATCAAAATCGTACCGATCGCCATTGATAACGATGCGCCGAGCATAAACCATTCACCCAGCGTAAATACTCCCGCTCCTAAAACCGTTGCAAAGTCCCCTGCGAGCAAAGCTGTCATCAATTCCGATGGCAAACCAATTAGCCCAATTCCAACAATGCCTACAAATAACCCAAGAGTTGCCCCCAGCCCAATTCTCTCCTTGTATAAAACTGCAGCCATCACCGCCACTGCAAGAGGTTGAGAATCAATTAGTAATGAGCCTAGCCCCGCATTAGTCCTTACTAAACCCTGTGCCAAAAAGCCTTGAAACATAGTGCCATCAACTAACGCAAACAAACTAATCCATAACCATGCCCGCCAACCCTTAGGTTGTTGTTTGCCCAAATAAACCGCACTGACAATGAGGAATATACCTGCGGGGATTAAGCGTACAGCCGCCATAAACATTGGACTAGTCTGGGGGAGTAATGCCTTCATCACTACCATTGCTGTACCCCACAGAAAAAATGGTGCAATTATTAGAGGTGACTGACGGGTTAGTTCTGAGGTATTGATTGGTGATGATGACTGCATATTTTCAGATTTGAATTAGGAATTGCGAAGTTTGACTGCAAACAAGCTTATAGCTGCGGCTAATCCTAAAAAGCATGGAGTAGGCTTTGCGCTTTTGGGATTTAGATTAAGAAGTGTTAATCATATTATCTCGATTAAAAACCAGAATTTTGAATCATTCCGAACAAAGCGCATCACAATCCATCAAAAGGCAGGTATTGAGGTTTGCATTTTGCCGTAAAACCTGTTGAGGCGTTAAGTAGTATAGAAAAAAATTTGAAAGTGGCGCGAAGCGCCACTTTCAAATTTTTTTCTGGGCTTTAATTTAGTGCAAAGCGCTGTAAGCAAAATGAAAACTCAAAATCCTGATAATGCTTGTTTTTTGATTTGCAAATGAGTTCGCACTCATTTGAACATTGCAATATAGTCTTTTATCAGGCTAGTGAAGTAAAGGTAGCTTCCCCGTCGAAGGCGAGAAGGCTACATGGCTTGCTTGAAAAATGCTGTATTGAAATTTTTTTGATGTTTTTTTGCAGGAGTCAATCTTCAAAAATTGAAATTTATTGGAAAAATTTGAACTTTTGTGAAGTGCTTTCCCTGTATAGGTTACATCCATTGAAATTTGTAGTACTATTCTAAAGTCATTACTGAGCAAGCATTTCAGCGATTTAACCAAGAATTGTAGCAATAAGTATTTAAAAAAAACTGCTCAAATCCGCATAAATTAACCGTTGTGTATGTACACAAGTGGCAAGTTGCTATTAGAATGATCAAACAGAAGTCATAGTCAGTGCGGCTTTCACAAAAAGCGATCGCACAAGTATTTCTTTGACATTAAACTCATACTCTAAAATCATCTCTATATATAAGGGGAAACCTATGAACAAAGGTGAACTAGTTGATGCTATTGCTAAAAAAGCTGCCGAAAAGGGCTTGTCAGTCAACAAAAAGACTGCCGACGAAGTTCTTTCTGCAACCCTTGAAGTAATCATCGATACTGTAGCTGGCGGAGACAAAGTAACTTTGGTTGGATTTGGCTCCTTTGAAGCTCGCGATCGCAAAGCCCGCGAAGGTCGCAACCCTAAGACTGGCGAAAAGATGGAAATCCCTGCGACGAAGGTTCCTGCCTTCTCTGCTGGTAAGTCCTTCAAAGAACAAGTCAGCCCTCCTTCTGACTAATTCTTGAAAAAAAAGAGGAAGCGCTAAGCGCTTCCTCTTTTTTTATTGACAAGCTCACAAATAAGCTCAAAACTAAATGAAAGCTGAGAGCTTGCAATATCCATGACTACTCTACTGTCTAATCGTTATCAAGTTTTGCGTGTGCTTGGCTCAGGCGGATTCGGTCAAACTTTCTTGGCAGAAGATACACAGATGCCATCGCGGCGGATTTGTGTGATCAAGCAACTCAGGGCGATCGCTGATAAGCCTAATATTTATCAAATTGTGCGCGATCGCTTCCAGCGAGAAGCGGCAACATTAGAGGCGCTGGGCAAAGATAATTGCCTTGTGCCAGAGCTTTATGCTTCATTTTGCGAAAATGACGAGTTTTATCTGGTTCAAGAATGGATTGATGGCAAGGATCTAAATGATCTGGTACGTACTGAAGGATGTTTGTCGGAATCTCAAGTCAAAAAACTCCTACTCGATCTATTGCCAACCCTAGAACATATTCACGAGCGC
>JBJTVM010000488.1:0-3073 GCA_046081205.1 Pseudanabaena sp.
TTTTTGGGTTTATAAAGCAATACTTGATTTTCGCAAAGGTTTACTAGGCAAGCTTTTGTCAAAATCAATTTACCAGTTCACAGAAGTATGACCTCACTTCTGTGAATTAGAAATCAAACCCTGTAAGGGTTTTGAAAGCACAAAATGGCTACGCCATTTTATGCTTTGGTATAATATGGATATATTATGGCTCGATCGCAATTTAAAAATCTCACAAATTACCTCCGTCCTTATTGGAGTGACTTAGCCGTTGGCACGGTTGCCCTTCTAGTGGCAAATATGCTTGGCACATATATTCCTTGGCTGATCAGAGTTGCAGTTGACGATCTGGGCAAGGTTCAGGGTATTGATTCTCAAAATCTGATGCATTATGTGTGGCTGATCATTGTCTTATCATCACTGATGTGGGTCATTCGCATGGCTTCGCGCGTGTGGATTTTTGGGATTGGGCGCAAAATTGAATACAGCCTCAAACAACAAATTTTCGAGCATTTACTCAAGCTGCCACCGAGTTACTTTGCCAACAATTCCGCAGGTGAGACGATCAGCATTGTCACTAGCGACGTGGAAAATATTCGCCGACTGATGGGATTTGCCCTGCTCAGTATTATTAACTCGATATTTGTGTATAGCCTTACATTGCCAGCAATGGTTGCGATCGATCCGATGCTGACTTTGCTATCAGTCTCTGTTTATCCGATCATGTTGGTGATTGTGCAGAGCTTTAGCGGTCAGTTACGTGATGAACAATTAGAAGTGCAAGAAGAACTATCTAATGTCAGTTCGCTTTTACAAGAAGATCTTAACGGCATGGCTCTGATCAAAACCTATGCTCAGGAAGAGAACGAAAGGGGAGCTTTCGGGAAACTAAATGATCGCTTACTAGGTGCGAACTTACGAATGGCGCGTAGTCGCAATATTTTATTTCCGCTACTAGGTGGAATTGCCAGTATTAGCTTTTTAGTGTTGATTTGGTTTGGCGGCGAAAAGCTAGCAAATCCAGCAAATACCACTTTTAAAGTTGGTGATTTGCTAACTCTGATTATTTATGTAGAGCGGCTAATTTTCCCGACAGCGATTTTAGGGTTTGTAATGGTTACTTATCAACGTGGATTAGTAAGTATTGGAAGGATTCAAGGCATCCTTGATTTGCCACCAGCGATCATAGATCAAGTAGATGCGATCGCTCTTCCTAAGGAAAAAGCTACAGGCAAAATTGAAGCAAGGGATCTAACTTTTACCTATGATCGCTCTTCTCATCCTGCACTCAATCAGATTAGCTTTACCATCTATCCAAGTGAAACTGTTGCCATTTTAGGAACCGTTGGCTCTGGTAAATCTACCCTTGCTTGTGCTTTGATGCGTTTAGTACCTATTCCTGCTAATCAAATCTTTATTGATGGTGTCGATATTACGAAGATGCAGATTGAAGATCTTCGGGCGATTATCTCATTCGTACCACAGGATAGTTTCTTATTTAGTGCAACGATGCGTGACAACATTCGCTATGGGAAGCCTCAAGCCTTTGATCATGAAGTGGAGAACTTTGCTAGGCAAGCAAGGATCGAACAAGAGATTCTTAAGTTTCCCAAACAATATGACACCCTCGTTGGTGAACGGGGAATAACCCTCTCAGGCGGTCAGAGACAGCGCACTGCTTTAGCGAGAGCATTATTGGTAGATACACCAATTTTGGTATTAGATGATGCGCTCTCTAGTGTGGATAATCAGACAGCGACAGGTATTTTAAGTAATCTTCCTAAGAACAAAACAGTAATATTTATTACTCACAATCTATCAGCAGCCTCAACCTGCGATCGCATTATTCTGATGGATGCAGGCAAAATTGTCCAAGTGGGGACTCATTCTGAGTTATTGGCTGAATCTCAACTCTATCAAAAACTTTGGAATCAGCACAAACTCGAAACTGCAATCAAATAGTTTGATATAGCCATTTACGGCGTGCGAAGCGTGTCAAATCAAGAATAGAAAAGGCGGCGCGAAGCGCCACCTTTTCTATTAGATCAAATAATCAAAAACTTGATAACATGACTTTCTAAGGGATTTAGCTTGATACATAGCAATATCAGCGTCAGCAAGAATATCTTTGGGATTTTGATAGGATTTAACACTAAAAGCCGTAACCATACTCATGGAAGTGCTGAGGGAGGAATCATTTTCATCAATGCGCCAAATAGATTTTTGTACTATGCGTTTAGAAAATAACCAGTTCATAGATACGTTGTTTTCCCAAAGGGTTGGAGACGATAACTTTGATCTCAGTTCTATATATTGAATTGGTGGTTAACACAGCCCTGAATTGACCATTGCGATCAACAGCTTGCTCAACTCCATCAATTGTTACTGTGTTAGCAAAGTCAACCTGTCCAGCCAGAGTGACTTGATGACCGCTATTTTCAAACTGCTTGAAGACTTGATACTCCAGATCATTATTGTCCTGAATAGGCACTGGCTGCGAAGGTGGCTCTCCTAATATGGTCTGATTTTGGAATCCTTGATCTACTAAAACTTCTGTGTTTTGGGCTTCAGTCATTACTGAACCCTCAAAGGTAGAAAGAATCGTGCGACCATCATCCTTGACGTTTAATACATAATCTGTACCTCTTACTCCCATTACGACCGCAGGGGTTTGAATATTTAATTGAGAACCACGATTGGTAAATTTACGAATCTGTAATCTTGCCCTACCGCGTGGGATAGACAAATTGATGATTCTACCATTATCATTGGCAATCCCAAAAGAACGGATTTGAATAGTTGTATTTTCTTCTACATAGATTGACCCAACGCCTGTGTCTATGCTCAAAACTGCCGAACTATTTACACCTGTCGAAATTTCGTCACGGCACTGGTCATCTAAAACGTGATCGACGCATTTCCGCCTTTTTTATCGGCTTGAAATGGACGTTTCAGCACCTATCCCTCATTAGATGACCAGTGCCTTCGTCACTGGTGGCTTGTAAGCGATCGCCAACTTTTGCCGCACGATTTGCATAGTTATAAAAGTTACGATATTTAACATTTCCCATAGCTTTATCAACTTTTAACCATT
>JBJTVM010000489.1:0-1931 GCA_046081205.1 Pseudanabaena sp.
CGTCCCGATGAAATTTGTTTGAAATATGGCTCGTTAGATCTAAGACATTCTTGCAATTCAGGCGATCGCTTGACACTGGCATCACCCTCACGTTTATAGACAAGCCCCTCACGCACAAATCGCCCAACTAATTTTCCGAAAGTAATTTCACTTCTTTTAAAGGCATATTGCTGAATTGCTAAATTATTTTCCACCCCATCTAAGGTATAGATTTCATAGTCAATACCTGTTTGATAGCGGGGAATCTTGAGATTGAGAGAGGCAATCATTGCACCATTGGATGAGGAGCCAGCATAACAATAGCGATCGCCAAATTGTTTTGTAACACTACGGGAAATGGTGATGTATCGTGAGCCACCACCCCAATAGATGCCTTCTTCGAGAGCTTGAGCGGATTTGACTTCAATAAAGCTAGAGCCAAAACTAATGGCGATCGCAGCTATACCGTAAAAAATTTTTTTCATGTTTTTGTTTTAGAGCGCTATGCAAAAATCTTTAGGAATCTAGGCGACGAAAAGCGCCGTCTAGACTATGTAAAAATCTGAGATATTAGACAGGAAAACTCTGGTAAAAGTGGCGATGTGAGCGTATCAGTTTCAAATAAAGTCATCGCTAGTTTGAGGACACCATTTTCGCGCCGATAAACTTGAATTTGCTTGGCTCGCCAATCTGCAATCCAATATTCCAATACGCCATGATTTGAGTAAAGCTTTAACTTAACTTGGCGATCGCGCTTTTCATTATCAGTTCCCGCTGATAGTACCTCAATCACCAGTTCAGGCGCACCGCAAAAATGACCCGTATCATCGATTAAATCTGCATATTTCTCTTTACTCATCCAGATCACATCAGGAATGACATCACCACTGTCACCAAAGATTAACCCTGCTCCAATTACCGAGTATCCTAACTTCGATACTTTTGACCAAGCTTTAAGCTCATAATGAAAATTACCACAAGTATCTTGATGCTTATTATGAGGCGCTCTGGTCACGTAAAGTTCTCCATTAATAATTTCATAACGGCTGTCGTTGTCGGGCATCAGTTCTAAGTCAGCACTAGTCCACAAAAGTTTTTCTTCTGACGATGCCTCAGCAGCAAGGGAATTATTAGCAGTTTCAGGTGTAGCAACGATCGCTTGAGTCATGATGGATTCCTACAATGAGCGATATCGTAATAGTATATAGCAATCCTAAATGGATTGAGGAAGTGCACCCCGAAGGGGTGCGCTTCCTCAATCCTCAAAAATCTACGTACAAGGTTTGTTTTCTCCGCCTTCGGTGGGGAAAACGCTAGACTGATAAACGCTATATATCAAAGGGCAACTGATAGTAATAAGGATGATTACTCTAGTAACAGGTGCGACTCGTTCAGGTAAAAGTGAATGGGCGGAACTTTTAGCAAGGCGATCGCCAAAAAATGTAATTTATATCGCTACTGCGACTCGTTATGCCGATGATGCAGAATGGGAAGCCAGATTGCAAAAACATAGCGATCGCCGTCCTGAGAATTGGCAAACCTTAGAGGTTCCCATTGAACTAGCCAAAAGTATTTTAGAGATTAAGAGTGATTCTGCTTATATTCTGGTGGATTCCCTTGGTACTTGGCTCGCAAACCTTTTAGAAGAGAGTGAAGAGTCTTGGGTAAAGATTGAGAATGAATTATTAGAAGCAATTCAAGTATGTACAGTTGATATCACGTTTGTGTCTGAAGAGGTAGGTTGGGGAATAGTTCCAGAATATAAGCTAGGGCGAATATTTCGAGATCGCCTTGGGGGGCTCAGTCGTAAAATTGGCGCGATCGCTGATGCTGTTTATTTGGTCACAGGTGGTTATGCAATTAATCTCACACAGATTGGTGAAAGATTGCCAACAATTTGACGTTTTCACGTTCAGTTAAAATCTATTTTCTGCCATTTGCGCCGCGCGAAG
>JBJTVM010000490.1:0-2401 GCA_046081205.1 Pseudanabaena sp.
CGGTTCTTACCATTTTTCGCCATTTGCGGCTTGCGGAGCAAGCCGCAAATGGCGGTATTGATTTCACGTTACTTTCAGCCTCAACAGGCTGTATAAAAACCAGTTTTTTGAATGTCTGCCGCTAGCGGCAGACTTTCAAAAAACTGGTTTTGTCGTTTCTAACGTCGAAGGCATTAGAAACAGCAAAATCGTTTTCATACAGCCTATTGAGGCTTTGAGTAGCACAGAAATATTTTTGAAAGTGGCGCGAAGCGCCACTTTCAAAAATATTTCTGGGCTTTAAGTAAGCGCAAAGCGCTGTAATGAGAATTGTTAGAGCTAAAAGCGCACCCTTTTTTATGTTGGATATGAAAAGCTAAAATTTGTCTCTAAGTACATAAATTTACAAGATTGTCAGTTACATTTAGACTAAGGGGTATGCACCAAAATAAAGAACCTAGTTTTTAGCGGCATGGTGAACCCTCGCCATTAAAAATGTTTTTTATTTAATCACAGAACCTTAACTTAGTTTAAGCACCTGTAAAGTAGCAAAACACTTTGGAGATATGGCAATTTTCAATGAAAGAATCGTATTGATTTGGGACATCTACATCTATAGTTGCTAGAGAAATTTGTAGCCAATCGGGAATAGGGTATGACACAACTAAGCGTTATGGACATGGCAAAGCAAGGCGATCCCAATGCGATCGCGGCTTTGATCAATCGCTCCTTAGCATCTAAAGACATTCATGCTAAAGCTGAGCTAGAGGCTGAATGTCTGAAAATTTCCTTACAAGCAACCCAAGTACCGAACCAAAAAGCGGTTGTCACAATAATTCATAGCGGTATGATCGTTTTACAGGTCAAGCAAATAAAGCGTGTCAAAATTTTGACCTACCGTTCTGATAATAACTACTTAGCTTGGCAACATGAAATCTATCTAGAGCATAATCTAGACGACAAAACCAAACAACCATTGCCAGAACCGCAGATTGCCAAGGATATTAAAGTCGATCAGGCTCAAAGCACAGATCTTGTCAGTAATCCCAAGGGAGTCATCCTCGTGCAGAAGTTGTCTCAAATTCAGCAAAACCTCCAAGAATATCAAGATATAATTGTGCGCTTTACTGATGAGCAGGTTGGTACTGTGCGCTGTTTGACTACGCTCACAGAATTAATTCAGGTAATTAGTCAGCCAAGTTTCTTGTTTGCGGCAGTAGCTTCTAACCCTAGTTTACGAAGCTTGCTTGATACGATCGCCGAATCTAGTAAGACTGATCAACATGGCGATCAAGTAATTACCAATTTGTCAATATTACAGCCTGGACAACAATGGCAAAAAGCCAAAATCCGTTTAGTTACTAAAATATTTTTAGAACCTGCTGATCTTGCCCAAGATCAAGATGAGCCAGAAGTTACGCATCAAGGTCTTACATTGGACTTGGCTGAAAGCAATCCTGAGCCTACTACTTATAAAGATAAAGATCCAGAGATAGATTTAGCTAGTGATTATAGTCCAGAAGTAATTCAAGAGTATTCTACAAATCCAATAGCTCATCCAGGCACAGTAGCCAATTCGGAAACAATTACAGCTAATTCGTTATTCGACGACTCATTGCCTTCATCACCAAGTTTTGAAGAGAGTCAGCCAATTCCAGAATCTAGCCTAGATAATAATTTAGCTTCAATTACGGCAAGTTCTTTATTTGATGATTTTCTAGAAACATCATCACCAAGTTCTCAACCAGTGCAAATCGTGAATGATATAACTGAAGATTCTGATTTTACAGATTCTCTATTTGATGACTTTATGAATGTAGATTCAGCAAATAGCTATCGTGAGGTAGAAAGTTTATCTAGTCATCAAGTGAACCTAAAAACAAATTCAGCAAATACAGTTGATGATTTGTTTGATAATTTTGCCGCTAGCGATCAAAATTCTGATCTATCGATACAGTCAAATATAAGCGAGTTAGGAAGTGATATTGAGGCGATTAAGTCAAGAATTCCCAAACAAAATTTAGATAAATTATTACAACTAATGGATGAGGAAGATCAACCTCAATTGCAATCTCAAACTATTAACAATGATCTTGGTAAAGACAAAACCAAATTAGGCTCAGATCTTGGAGCAACAACCATAGAGCGAATATTAGGCAATATGGAAACTATTTCCCTCAATGGCTCAAACACAAAATCTGCATCACAAACTGCATCAAATATTGTAACTTTAGAAGATTTTTCAGAAGACTTAAATTCTGTCGGTTCCTAAGAAACAACTGGGAGCATCTCAGTTTGGCACTGAGTAATTATACTCACAAGAATCAAGCATATCATTGAGATAAGCACAGCGATGCTTCAAAACTTGAGAGACATTTTTTCGATTCCATTGAGCACCCGAAATCTTAATGCGTCGCCCAAT
>JBJTVM010000491.1:0-6606 GCA_046081205.1 Pseudanabaena sp.
GTTTGGTGGTTGATATTGAGAAGCAATTATTTGAGTATGATTTGCAAATCTGTTTGCTCTGTATGGACAAATCAATTGGTGTCTTAGGGGCTTCGGGTACGGGGAAAAGTATGCTACTTAAATGTATTGCGGGCATGGAAACTCCATCTAAGGGGCGGATTGTGATTAATGGAAAAGTTCTATTTGATAGCGCTCAAAATATCAATTTACCTAGTCGCGATCGCCATGTTGGTTTTTTATTTCAAAACTATGCGCTGTTTCCACATCTAACGGTCGCGCAAAATATTGCCTTTGGTCTACCAAAAGAATTACCAACATTACAAATCAAGCAAAAAGTCTCTGAACAGTTACATAGCATTGAACTACAGGGATTTGGCGATCGCTATCCGTATCAACTCTCAGGAGGGCAGCAGCAAAGGGTTGCCCTCGCCAGAGCGCTCGTCAGTCAGCCCGATATTCTCCTGCTAGATGAACCATTCTCGGCATTGGATACTCACTTGCGGAGCCAAATGGAGCGGGAGCTAATTTCGGCGCTTAGCAACTATCGAGGGATGACGCTATTGGTCACTCACAATATTGAGGAAGCCTATCGCATCTGTACAAATCTGTTGATTTTAGATCATGGTCAAGTCATGAGATATGGTGAGAAATACGATGTTCTCGAAAATCCGTCTAATTTAGAAACGGCAAGGCTGACGGGCTGTAAAAACTTTTCGCGGATTAACCTGATTGCACCTGATCTTGTCGAAGCGATCGATTGGGAATGTAAGCTGCAAATCAACTACAAGTATACAAACTTGCCAACGCATATAGGAATTCGCGCCCACCATATTACATTTTTAGAGAATTCAAGTAATAGCGATTTACCAAATACTTTGCCCTGTTGGTTGGTTCGCACGACCGAAACACCACACCGCATGACTTTATACATCAAGTTAAATACGCCTCCCACTCATGACTGGGACTACCATCTGCAAGCAGAAGTATTTAAGGAAAAATGGTTTGCGCTAAAGCAATATACTCAGCCTTTACAGGTTTATCTCGATCCAGCCCAATTATTTTTAACTTAATATTAGTTAGACGAAAGTGAAAATGTTAAGCATCGCTTTAGTGTTTAATAGAAATGCTCAACTGCAAACAAGCCTAAAAAGGATTATGATCACCTAGCTTCGACTTACCGATCAATTGTTTTAAACCCAAGCCACCATGCTAAGTTCAACTAAAGAACTTCTAGAAACCGCCCGCCGCAACTCTTATGCGATCGGCGCCTTTAACATTTACAACTTAGAAGGCGTAAAAGCTGTAGTCAACGCAGCCGAAACCAGCCGTAGTCCTGCCATGTTGCAACTACACCCTAGCGCCCTCATCTATGGCAAGCTTCCACTAGTACAGATGTGTATCGAAGCTGCCAAATCAGCAAAAGTACCTATCTCCATTCACCTCGATCATAGTACTTCTGCTAGCGATATCCGCTTAGCCCTAGATGCAGGCGTGCGATCAATTATGGCAGATGGCTCACCCATGTCTTACCAAGAGAATTTGGAATTTACTAGAGACATGACCACACTTTCTCACAAATTCCATGCAGTTGTCGAAGCAGAAATTGGCAGAATTAGCGGAACTGAAGACGGACTGACGATCGCCGAAAAAGAAGCCAAAATGACCGACCCCATCCAAGCTTTGGAATTTGTGCAGCAAACCAAAGTCGATGCGATCGCCGTCACCATCGGTAACGTACATGGTGAATATAAAAGTCCTCCCCGTCTAGATTTTGACCGTCTCGAAAAAATCCGCAGCTTAGTTGACATTCCCCTAGTCTTGCATGGCGCATCAGGCTTACCTGCGGAAATGATTCAGCGATCAATTCAATTGGGAGTTTGCAAATTCAATGTAAATACGGAAGTTCGCCAAGCCTATATGCAAGCCCTGAAATTAGAGATTTGCGGTGACAGTCCCAAGGATTTATTAGAGATCGCAGGTGAAGCGATCGCCGCGATGCAAGAAGTAATCATCGAAAAACTCAATCTCTTTGGCTCCATCGGCAAAGCCCATTTACATGACAATCCCTACGCCGCAATGTTAGCTAGTCAAACCTATCAATAAAAAAGTCATGAACAGTCAACCAGACAAGAACATACAATTAGAAAAATTTACAAATATCTTGCTCGAATCTCTTCAGATCCCAGTCAAAATTGCTTCTCAATCTATCAATAGTATTATCGTTCTCCTAGTTATCAATGTCATTTCTGCGGCTTGGTTAGCTTTCTTTGTTTGGCATAAACTGAATGTCAATATTGTTTGGACTCTAATCCTTATTCTGATTATTTGTTTTCCTTCTTATACCCTAAAGAATCTATACGTAACCTTGAAAGAAGTGATCGGATTACCTGAAAAGATCGTCACTATCTTTCAAACAAGTTAAAGTTAAATTCACAGAATTATCTCAAGCTCAGGATAAGGTATTAGCGGATTGGCAGGAAAAGTTAGGACAAGTTGCTAGCAAATCTTCCATTGGAAAAAGTATCGGCTTTATATTTGCGATTGGTAAAAGATTGCGAGATTGGTTTCTGCTAGCCCAGCAGTTAAGAGAGACCAAATCTCTGATGAATGAGTCTCAAGAACTTTTAGATTTGACAGCTCAAGCGATGCTTTTAACCAATCCATTATTCCTATTTTGGGTGACTATTGCGACAGTGCTAACTTTTATATGGGCTTTTGTGGCTCTTGTGACTCTTATTATTTACTGTTTTGCAAGGTGATATCGCTCAAGGCGTTCATTCCATAGTGCTAGGATTTATACTAGATCTGCTAATTACAGCAATTGCCCCTCAAACGAACCGCATACGTTATGACTGCAACCGCCCCGACTAAAACCAAGACACAATACGAAGCCATTATTGGTTTAGAAACCCACTGTCAGTTGACCACAAACTCCAAAATCTTTTGTAACTGCTCAACCCAGTTTGGCTCCATCCCCAATACCAATGTTTGTCCTGTCTGTCTGGGAATGCCGGGGGTATTGCCCGTTCTTAACGCACAAGTTTTAGAATATGCCGTCAAAGCTGGACTAGCTCTAAATTGTCAAATTGCGCCCCACAGTAAATTTGATCGCAAACAATATTTTTATCCTGACCTTCCTAAGAACTACCAAATTTCGCAATACGATCTGCCGATCGCTGAGCATGGCTGGCTCGAAATTCAATTAGAAGATGGCAGTACTAAGCGCATCGGTATTACTCGTCTGCATATGGAAGAGGATGCAGGTAAATTGGTGCATGGTGGTAGCGATCGCCTTTCAGGTTCTAGCCACTCCCTAGTGGACTACAACCGTACAGGTGTCCCCCTATGCGAAATTGTATCTGAACCAGATATGCGATCGGGCGCAGAAGCTGCCGCCTATGCCCAAGAACTACGGAGGATTATGCGCTATCTTGGTGTTTGCGATGGCAACATGCAAGAAGGTTCCCTTCGTTGTGATGTAAATATCTCCGTGCGTCCAGTCGGTCAAGCGAAGTTTGGCACAAAGGTAGAAATCAAAAACATGAACTCCTTTAATGCTATTCAAAGAGCGATCGATTTTGAAATTAATCGTCAAATAGAAGCTCTTGAGACTGGTAGCGACACGATCAAACAAGAAACTCGCCTTTGGGAAGAAAACACTCAACGCACAATCAGTATGCGTTCTAAGGAAGGAGCCAGTGATTATCGTTACTTTCCTGAGCCAGATCTCATGGCGATCGAGGTTCCCCTAACGACATTAGCTCGATATCGTTCTGAGCTTCCCGCTCTACCAGCATCTCATCGTCAACGCTATCGAGAAGAATTCGGGCTAACTCCCTACGACGCAGCGCTAATTGCCGACGATCGCAGCATTGCCGAGTTCTTTGATGCAACGATAATCACTGGGGCAGAACCCAAGCAAGTCTTTAACTGGGTGATGGGCGACATTACTGCCTATCTCAACGAGAACAAGCTCAAGATTGCCGATATTGCCCTTACGCCTGTGATTTTAGGCGAAATGATCGGTTTAATAGCTGACGGTACAATCAGCAGCAAAATTGCGAAGGATATTTTGCCTGAACTGATTACCAAAGGTGGCTCAGTCAAAGATTTAGTAGCATCTAAGGGGCTAACTGTCCTTGCTGGTGCAGAACTGGAGAAAATCATCGACGAGATCATTGCTGCTAATCCCAAGGAAGTAGAACAATACAAAGCTGGTAAAACGAAGCTACTAGGTTTCTTTGTTGGACAAACCATGAAGAAAACCCAAGGACGCGCCGAACCGCAATCAACCAATAAATTGATTGCTGATAAGTTAAGTACCTCAGCGTAACTACCGCGCAAAGCGCTGTAATCCAGACCAAGAACTTTGTTAGAATTACAATGCTAACCCCGTAAAGTTGCGCCCCGCAGAGGCACAACTTTACGGGGTTTAGTAATTTATTTTGCACAGATACTGATTGAGATCCGATTATCCCAAAACACAAAACGGCGTAGCTATTTTGTGTTTTTTACAATCCTTACTGGGGTTGATTTTTAAATCCCAAAAGTGTTGGTAAACTTTCATGAATTGGTATAAGGTGCTGTATTCTGGTATTGGTATCTTGCAAAGTAGCTGTGATTAGGCGGCTTAGACTGTTCTTGATTAAGATAATCCAATATTCTTTGTTGAAATTTTCGCTATTTATTTTATTTAATCCCTTTAATCATGCTTAAACGCGCTGTTTCCATCTTACTTGTCGTTTTTTCTCTGTTTCTTACCAGTTGTGCTAGTACGCCCACCAGTGGGCTTGTCCCATTTGCAGATAGTAAAGACGGCTATAGATTTTTGTATCCCAATGGCTGGACAGAAACTAAAGGTAATTCGGCGATCGATATCTTATTTCACGACATTATTGAGCCTTCAGAAAACGTATCGGTTGCGATTAGTAAGCTCGAAACAGTGAAGACCCTTGAAGAGATCGGTGAACCTGAAGCGATAGGTTTGCGAGTACAACAGCGTGTCGTTGCCCCAGAAGGTTCTGGTCGTCAGGCTAAGTTGCTTAATGCAACTCAGAGAGAATCAGGCGATCGCAACTATTACATTTTTGAATACGCAGTTCAGCGCTTGCAGGGCGAACCCCGTCATGATCTAGTAACTGTATCCACAAATCGTGGCAATCTTTATACCCTTAGTATTTCTAGTTCCGAAAGACGTTGGGACAAAGTCAAAGATTTGTTCGCTAGAGTTGCCAAATCTTTCACCATCGACGAATAGCAACAAATATCTTTGTAAGCTTGGACAATATGCTGCAAATTCTCGTCATTGATGATGATCCTACGATCAGAATGACTCTTCAGAGATTTCTCAAGAGTCAAGGATATGATGTGATTGTTGCTAAGGACGGGCAAGAGGGTTTAGCTAAGGCGAGGGAAATACATCCGTCTTTAATTATTTGTGATTGGATGATGCCAATCATTGATGGTCTAGAGGTATGTCGTCAGGTAAAGAGTGACCCTAACTTAGCTAATATCTATCTAATTTTGCTAACAGCCCGCGACCAAGAAGGTGACTTGGTGCGCGGTTTAGATATGGGTGCAGATGACTTTCTAAGCAAGCCACCACGCATTAATGAGTTACGGGCTAGGGTAAGAGCAGGACTAAGACTATATCAAGCCACTGAAGAAATCCAAAGGCAAAAGCGCTTAATCGAACAAGAGTTAGCTCAAGCTTCGCAATATGTGCGATCGCTTTTGCCTGCTCCACTCGAAGGTGATGTGTCGATTCTGTCTAGTTTTTTACCCTCGACACAGCTTGGCGGTGATAGCTTTGACTATTTTTGGCTAGATAGTGACCATCTAGCTCTTTATTTGCTTGATGTATCTGGGCATGGTGTTGGTTCTGCCCTTTTGTCAGTCTCAGTTTTGAATCTGATGCGTACTCGTAGCCTAAGACGGAGCAGAACATCCCAAGACACAACTAATTTTTACCATCCTAGTGAAGTATTAAGTGATCTAAATAATACTTTTCAGATGTCTGTACATAATGAAATGTACTTTACGATCTGGTATGGCGTATACGATAAATGCAACCATACATTGGTTTATGCCAGTGGTGGACATCCTCCTGCTGTACTAATTTCTAATGAAGAAATCCCTAAAATCAAGTTACTAAAAACTGCGGGACTTCCAATTGGCATGATGTCTGATATTGATTATCAAGAGCAATTTTGTGAGATTGATACTAGTAGCAGGTTATATCTATTTAGTGATGGGGTCTATGAGATCCCTCAAGAGAATGACAGTATTTGGGGATTTAATGCTTTGATTGATACATTTATCAGGATTCCCAGCGATCGCCATTCGCGCATTGAGCATATATTAACTTGTGTTAAAGCCGCAGCTAACAACCGTCCTTTTGAAGATGACTTATCACTATTAGAAGTCGAGTTTCGCATTTAGTAAAGTAGGTGGGCACATAGCGCCGGGAGCATCTCAGTTTGGCACTGAGTAATTATACTCACAAGAATCAAGCATATCATTGAGATAAGCACAGCGATGCTTCAAAACTTGAGAGACATTTTTTCGATTCCATTGAGCACCCGAAATCTTAATGCGTCGCCCAAT